>JAYZJX010000040.1:0-18899 GCA_036164015.1 Verrucomicrobiota bacterium
TTTTTTGTCTTTGGATGAATTGCCAAGATAAGAAGATAATTCCTCGTGAGTAGGTATACGACCTGCAGCTTTCAGATACAGTCTTCTTGCAAGGAGAGCATCATCCAATTTTGCAGGTACCTTTACATCATGTTTCTTGTAGGTTGACCCCAAGATCTTATTGATCGCTGCAACTTCTGTATCAGTCTCTTTCTTGGAAAGTTTATTTCCAGCAACAAATACCAATGGTAAAAAGATGATGGGCAAGATCACGAAGAAATTCATACAAGCCTATACTATTAGCAAGGGCCTAAAGTTACAGAAAAATATTAAAGTTCTGCTAATTTTTATTTAATGACCCCTACCACTAATTTCTCCTAAAAAACAATAGAGCAGGAAAGAATAAAGTTTCGACCAGCACCGTTTAGGCCAGATCCATGTACCCGATAATCAACATCGCCAATATTCTCCAACGCGAGAGATATCGAACTGCGGTCTGAAATTTCGTAGCTACCATAAATATTGGTCAGAAAGTAACCAGGTGTGCCATTGCTGGGTATTCTGGTAACATCAGTTTCATCCTTGAGCGAAAGATCGTCTGCTTTGCTAACCGCAAGAAAAGACAAAGCAGATGACCAGTTTGAGGCTAAGGGTTTGTAATATGTGGTGAACTTTGCCTGTACCGGCATAAGACGTGTGGTTGCCCGATTTACTGCTGAATAATTACGGCCATTGATAGGGACTGTGCCTGTAGCATTATTATCAAGCATTTGCTCAACTTCTCCGTCCATCCATGAAAATGAAAGCTCGGATTTCCAGGATGGCGTCCACTGATAACCAAGTTCAAATTCCATACCCTGAATAAATCCGTCACCGTTTGATTTTAAAACATCAGATTTACCGGATTCGATGGGAGAGCGAACGATCATGTCTTTGATCCAAGTGTAATAATAAGAAGTTTGCCATTCCCATGAGCCTGATTCCCCTCGTATGCCTAATTCAGCTTGCAGAAATTTTTCAGGATTTAGTTTGGTATTGGGTCTTTCCACCGTACTTGTCTCGTCGGTGGAGGTGAGATCATAGAGGCTGGGTGGTCTGAAGCCTTGGGACAATCCACTAAAAACAAAAAGCTCGTCGTTGATCTGCCTGGTTGCCCTTAAGCTGCCAATAATTTCTTCATATGTTTTTTCTTCCGGAGCAAACAAAGTGGAAATGTCACTATTCTTTTCATAGAATTTTCTTAAATCTGCTTTTGTCGCCGAATAACGAATTCCAGGCTCTATCGACCAGCCAGAATCGAATTCGTGTTTGTATTGAAAATAAGTGGCAAACCGGTCATAGAGCGCATCAGCTGCCAAAGGTCCTTGTACTAGATTGGTGGTGCGATTGCCGGTAGCATCAAATTTGTACCCTCCTGAGACCAGCTTTTCTTGATGCCATTCCGCTCCATAAGCCAGACTGCCTTGGAGGAAATCCTCTTTCACAAATCGAGCTGTCAGACCGATATCATCGAGGCTAAATGTTTGTAAGTCACCTCCGGTGGCTATGCCTGAATTACCCTTCATTCGATTTCTTGCCTGATCGTGCGTATGAAAACTTAAAGTTACTTTTCCCGAATTTGCTAAGCCTTCAATATCTTCCCAGGTAAGCCTTCCATAATAGAGATCCCTTTCTTGATCAAGTCGTCGCCAGATTTCTTTACCGAGCGTTAAGCCTTTCCATGTTAAGCCATCAATAGTTTTATGGGTTCTCGGAACATCATCCATGAAGTTTTTTTGAATGCCAAAGATTAAGTCTGCATTATCGGAAAGCTTTCGAGACAACCTGGCCTGGGAACCTCTTACATCGTAGCCGGTATTTTTTTGTCTCCCAACATTTTTCCCTCCATCAAGGTCGCCAAATGAACGCTCCATATGCGAAATTTCAACAAACCATTTTGGAGAGAAAACTTCCACTGAAATTCCTGCACTAAATGAACGCTCTGCTGAAGAAGCCCGACCTAGTAACTCAAAGGATCTATAATTTTTTTGATTAGAATAAGATGGTTCGGAAGAGAGCGAATTAACAATGCCCCCCACAGCGTCGGCTCCAAATAAAACTCCATGGGTGCCTCGTAGTGCTTCTACTCGATCTGAACCAAAAAGTTCGACTGTACTCCAGTATTGGTTCGGTCCTGAACGCATTGCGGAATGATTCAAACGAATCCCATCAACTAATAATACATTGTGATACCCGGTTAATCCACGGATGTAGGGAGAGGATTGGCCCAGTGCAGTTTTTTGAACCATTATTGAAGGAATTCCAGATAAAGCTTCAGGCAATGATCTTGCATTCCCTTTAATGGCATCAGTTTCCAATGTAGTAATCGACCAAGCTGTCGAATGCAGGGGTTCCGGAAACCCACCTTTAGCAGTCACAACCATGGGCGTGAGTTCGTCAATCATCCCTTTTTTTGCACTTGAAAAGGCTACAGTGGGATAGCTCCCAATCAACAGGGCAAAGACGAAACCGATATGTAGACAAAAGAGATTCAAGAGCAGAATTTTATACAAAAACTGAAAGTAATTTTCTAGCAAGAGAGGAATTATGTATCCTTCAGCTCACAAATAGTTCGGTATTAATCTTTTATCGGATGCAAGCATAATGAAAACAAGGCAACCGAGGATGATCAATATTGCGGATCCCCATGAGACTGCACTGGGTCCCAGGTTCGTAAGAATCCAGTAACCCAGAAAAGGGGCAGGTAAGCCTCTCATTCCGGTAAAAAATAAATGCAGACTCATGTAAGTAGATTCGCTTCCTTTGGGTGCTACTTTGGTTACCCATAATGTCCAAACCATTGTGCCTCCGCCAACACCTGTTCCAATAAATGCGGATGCAAGACAAAGTAAGGGGAGACTTTTGGACTGAAAGAAAAGAAAAAGACCCAATAGGAAAAAAATACCTGCAAATGTTCTTACATAGGCTAAGTTAAATTTATCATAAGCCCGGCCCCAAATTGGGGTACTGCTAACATCTGTGACCAGCGGAACTACCATAGTAATACAAAGAACCACGGTGTTGCTGAAATTCAGTCCGTAAGCCGGATTAACTAAATATTCCACACGAATCGGGATCGTCAACATGACGCCAATGCCTGTGACCATTAACCCTGATAACATCCACAAGAAAAGCCGATCTTTAGTTGCCTGCAGAAAAATTTTTAATAAGCCTAGAGAATCTGATTCGAGTGGTTTGGATGGAATTTTTAGATGGAAATATGCCGTACCCAGGCAAATCAGGAAAATGCCAAAGGCAATAAGCTTAAAGAACCCAAGGTCCAAATCCAGAATTAGTCCGATGACAAGTGCAGTGGCACCTCCGGCCGCGGATGAAAGCATAAGGTTACCAGATATTCGCCCTCCTTTTTCATTAGGGCTATAATTATTAGAGTATACATGAACCATCATCGATGGTACCTGAACCGCAAGTATACAGCCAAGTAATACACAAATTACATAAAACCAAGCAGAGGGCGATATAGCGGAGATTAAAATAAAAATAGCCGTTAACGCCATTAGGGATGAGCAAATCTTACTAACGTGCATTCTGCTCTTTCCGATGAGAATTAAAAATAAAGGGGCAAAAAGAAATCCTACAGCTCCTCCACTGGCCAGTAATGATTTTGCGGTATCGGACGCATCGAAATATCGAATTGCAACCAGCAGACATGTGGAGGCAAAACTTGCCTCCACGATGCCATTACAAGTATTTCTCCAGAGATCAAACTTTTGAGTTTTAGAGGCGATACCTTCTGGATAATCTTTGGTTTCGCCACTCATTACTATTTTGCTCGATCTCTGAAAATATCTAAAAACTCATCGGTAATCTTTTAAGTTAACAAGCAAAGTTATTAAGACTTCAACACTTTTATCACCATGCGTATTGCCAACCAAGCGTCCAAACAGAATCGAGCTCCAGTTGGACTCCATTTACTTTTTGGTCGATAGGAGTTTCCCACTCCGCTGCAAGGCGATGGCCGCTCAATCCGCCGTTTTGAAAATAGTAATTCAAGCCAAGACCAAAGGTGGTCATATCGCGACCTTGGGAGGCAGTCTGAAAACTTGGAGACGCCATCATCATGTTTCTTGCGTCCAATCTTGTATCAGAACCATCGATTTCACTCTGAGTCGAGTAGTCTAATTTGGCAGATGCACTTAAAGAATCAGTAATTTTACGGGCTCCCCAAAAAGCTGTCTCAAATTTGTTTCCTAGAGTGTAATCCTGATCATTTTCTCCAATTCGAATGATTCCTCCTAGTTGTGCTCCATATGAATAGTTTTCGGTTTGTGCTAAGTAAGTAATAGCAGGATGAAAATCATAGGTTCCGGATCCTAATTGCATACCATAGCCAAGAACTCTAGACATTGTGTCCTTTTCATCAATCGATCCAGTTGGAAGGCTTAATCCTAAGTTCAAATGGATTCTTCGGCCACTATCCCATTGTGCAAGATCGTAGAGTCCGGCCATTTTTAAATCTCCTGTACCACTGGAATCCATTTTACCCATCGGCATAGTCATTTCATTATCCAAGTAATTAAGCATTCCCATGAGTGTCCATTTATTTGAAATGGCATACATCGTTCCGAACATATGCATATCCATTGTCATTTCAGTGGGAAGCATATTTGGCATGAACCCTGTTGCCATCATTGTCGGAGCGACAGAGCTTGAACCTTTTAGTAATCCTTCCATATCCATTGACATGTAGCGATAGGATACCATCCACTCACCCATCTCGTGCATGTGGTCTCCCATTACTGAGATAGGAGCATGACCATCAGGGCGGGCAGCTGTCCACTGACCTTCGTGGGCGGATGAAAAGGAAGAGAGGGAAATGGAAATAAGTGTAAGTGCAGTAAAAAGTTTCATTATAAAAAAAGTTTTTCGAAGAAATTCTCTTCGAGTGGAAAATTTACCAAACTAAGTTTGGTTGGTTAGATGAAGGCTTTTTACGCTTGCGGCGGTGGTGTTTCCACAAAATCGATTCTTGAAACTACATATTCCAAAGGAAAACAATTTTTTCCAATAAACTGGGTTCTAGGAACTATAATCTTATTACCTGGGTCGTGTGCGAGTTTAGTTTCAAAGGAAAATGTATTGATCTTGCTGATGGCTTCCTTTGAGTCAGAGCCAAGCTCATTTACCAATTCGCAACCTGAGCATCGATGCAATCCATCCAAGGTCCATTCCGCAGAGAGAGTAATGGATTTGGTTTCCTCATAGAACTCGTCAAACATATTTGCCCATATACCAATCTGCAGCAATCCAAGTGGAATACTGGTTGTCGAAAAAATTACCAGAAGAGCAATTATCGACAAAAGTCGTTTATGAGCTGAATCAGACATTCGTTGTATTTAAAAGAAAACGCGTTCGATCGTCCAATAAATTCCCATAAGTGCAATTAGGATTGAACAGGGGATCACTGCCAATTTTCTATACTGTGTCTCATCCTTCAGCCAGAAAGTGAGTAAAAAGACGATTGCAATTACCGCTAATTGTCCGAATTCAACTCCAATATTAAAGCCAAGCAGACCAATCACGAGGGATGCTGGGTCCAAATCAAAAGCTGAAAGAGCTCCGGCAAAGCCAAGTCCATGAATCAAGCCAAAGAAAAAGACAATGAATAGTCTGGAGTGGCGATAGTTGGGGTAGAAAATATTTTCCAGTGCCACCACTGCAATACTGGCAGCAATAATTGGTTCAACGACATGGGAAGGTGCTGATATTAATTCCAGAGTCGCAAGCCCAAGGGTGATGGTGTGAGCAACAGTGAACACGGAGACTTGGTACAAGATGGGTTTCCATTTTCTTGAAAGAAAAAAGAGTCCTAGCACGAACAGGATGTGATCAAGCCCAAGGGGGAGAACATGGACAAAACCCTGCCTTGTAAAAGAATAAAAAGTGCTTCTTGCATCCTCTCTTCGTTCTTCCGCATTTTTTTCAGCTATTATTTCTGGCTCTTGCTCGGCTTTAGTTTGAACAAGCGGTTTTCCATCAATGAAGGAAAGATCAAATTTAAAACTTTCTTCATCGGGAAAAAGTACATTTACCCTCCGTTGTGGCTTACCGTTAATTTGATTGGTGAAAATTAAATCATATGGGGCATCTTCTTTTGATCTAATTTGATAGAAGCTGGCGTTCGCATCTATAATGGTGTTATGGCGACCCTCTATTATTACAATGTTTTCTTCAATAAAATCGCCTCCATCCTTTTCAGTAAAAGTTAGATCAAACTCAGGGAGAAACCATGATGTCTCGCCAAAGCGTAAATCAAAGGCATCCTTTATCATTTTCTCAGCTTTTTGGATCAAGTCCGATTTATTTGAGTCAGGAAGGACTTTGAATGTCTCGTCTGTTATAAAAGGAATAGATTCTGGATCCTCGGCGAAACTTCGCGGGTCTATCTCAACAACTATTGATGCGTTACCGTCAGAATAGAAACTACCAATGACGGGAATATCAGGAATGGGATGAGAAAAAAGAGGATTGATAATCCCTGTAACAATCAAAAAAAAGAGCAACTTTTTCAAAAAATAAGAGTATTAGGTTTTATAACTTAAATAAAAATTATTTCACCAAATTGAAAATTAATCTTGTGAAACCTCAGATTGACTATTGATTGTTGGAATCTATTACAAACCCTATTATTATTAAATTATGAAATTATTCAGCACAGCTATCATATCTCTGCTCTTTGCCGGTTCTGTTTTCGCGGGATGTCCTTCTAAGACTATCAAAGGAAAAGTCGTAAGTTTTGACGAAGAGTCCAAAACTCTCACTGTCGCACTAGGCAAAAAGGAAAAAAAAGTTCAAGTAGGAAGCAAAACCAAGATGGAAGGTTTTGAATGCCCAACAAAGCTTGAAGCTGGTGCACGTGTTTCTATCGATGGATGCAACTGCAAAAATAAGGTTGCCACAAAAGTCTCTGTTGCAAAAGGTAAGAAAAAAGACAGCTAATTCACTTTTGAGATTTTATAAAAAGCCCTCCTCGTGAGGGCTTTTTTTGTGTCCAATTAATTTTATTACAATGTCTTCTGTCGGTAAAAAAATCTACCTATTCTAATTTGTGGGCTAATAATAAGAGCAATTAGGAAAACACTCGATGCCGCAATAACCATCGCGGCCGCAATTGAGCAATCAAGCCAGTGAGCTAGATGAAATCCACCAAAAGTATACAAGACCCCCAAAGGAAATGTGCACATAAGAATGACCGGCAATCTTTTAAAGAAAAAAGAGGCAGTGACACATGGAAAGATCAACATGGCCACCACTAAAATAACTCCAACGGCTTCCAAACTGGCAACTGTACATAGGGCAAGTAATAACATGAGGGCAAAGTGAATCCCCTTGACGGGCCATCCAAAAGACTGGGCAAGGATTACATCGAAACTGGTGAGCAAAAGCTGTCGATAAAAGACACAGATCGTAAGCACTATCAATATGAAAATCACCCCGATCGTCCAAAGAGAACGATTTCCTAATTCAATCCCCATGAATATTAGCTTGGGAGCAAGAGGTGTAAGACCAATTTCTCCATAAAGTATACATTCAGTATCGATGTCCAAGTGCCCAGTTTGCAGATTGATTAATGTTACACCAAGGGCAAAGAAAGTGGTGAAGACAATGGCCATGGACGCATCTTTTTTAAGGGAGGAATTTTGATTCAACCATTCTATGCAAAAACTACAGGCCATTCCGGCAGTGCATGCCCCAATCAGCATGGGGCCAATTTCAAGAGATCCCCAAAGTAGATAGGCTATAACTAGTCCAGGAAGAATTCCGTGGCTTATAGCATCCCCCATAAGGGCCATTCGTCTGACTACAATGAAAGTGCCAATAATTCCACTTGCCCAGCAGACCAATAAACCCATGAGAATAACCTGACCGTTCCATGCTACGAGCTCCGAACCCGACCAGGGTTGAAGAAAAATTCTCTCAAAATCAAAACTTGGAATAAAATGCATCAAAAAACCTCAAGTCTTCAGGGCTTTAAAGAGAAGTGCCCCTGTTGTATATCTGTCATGCTTGGAATTAGCTTTCCATGGGGATCCGTCCTGGGATTCTTTAAAAGCTTTTCAAGTTTTCGGACGGTTTTCTCTCCAATGACATGCTCAATTTTTTCTGCATCTTCATGCACATGGTCGGGTTCGTATTCAGCTTCATTGGTAAGGTATAGTTCCCAGAGTCGGTGGTTACGAACGATTTTGCATGAATATTCCCAACCTTTTGGGGTAAGCGTTAAATTCGTTTGTGGAAGAAGTTGTCTATCCTCAGTAAATAAAGTGCTTTTGGTCGCCAGTCCTGCATTAATAAGGTTAAGCGTTTCTCTTTGAACTTCCGCACTGCTAAGCCCTCTTTTCCTCATCATCTCCTGTGAACTGATTTCCGTCTCTTGAAAATCTCTACTTTCCAGAATTTGGAAAGCCGCTTTAAGTGTATTCTCGATCGCGATTCTTGAATTTTCAGATCTTAATCTTAACCATTGAAAAAGGATTCCCTTTTGAGGTTGGAGAAATAAAACCAGTGCAAAAAAAGATCCGGCAACTAAGACAATGAGTGGTCCGGTCGGAAGATTCTTTCCAAGAAATGATAGAAATGCACCCACAAAACCTGCAATTGCACCTAGAATGGAGGCAAGGGTAAGATAAGTGTTCATTCTCTTGGATATCAGGGATGCTGTAGCGGCTGGAATGACAAGCATGGCAGAAACCAAAATGACCCCAACCATTTGCAAAGAAGAAATTACACAAAAGGAAATCAATATCCATAGTCCATATTGAAGAAGTTCCGCGGGAATACCAATCGACCGGGAAAATTGAAAATCAAAGCCGCTGACTAGTAGTTGCCGGTAATTAAAAAAAATAAATAATCCAATCAGAAGCAGTGCAAAGAACTGACCATAAAGGTCTTGAGTTGAAAAAGAAGAGATCTGTCCAAACATAAAAGAGTCAAGACCAGCTTGATCAGAGTATCCGACTTTTTGGATTCGTGTAAGCAGGCAAATACCAAATGCGTAAAATGCGGATAAGACAATTCCCAGAGAACTGTCACCATTGATTTTAGTAAATTTTTGCAGGACCGATAGGCAGGATACTCCGAGAAACCCTGCAATCATAGCTCCGACAAAAATTGAATAATTGTCTTTAGTGCCCGACCATATAAATCCAACTGCAATACCGGGAAGGATGGCGTGTGATAGAGTATCGCCAAAGAGGGAAAGCCTTCGGGTAACAACATAACTTCCGATAAGACCACAAGATACACCCATTATCAGACAACCAACAATTACCCTTTGGATAGATGGATCATCCATCCGTAAAAATCGTTCAGCCTGTACAAACCAATCCAATTGTGTTTCAGATCCGATTTGTTTTGCTTCAAGAAGTTGGTGTGAAGCAAAAATTCCAATCAGAATACCCAAGATCTTTATTTTTGTAATCATGAAAAAGACTTTGGATCCATAACTTTTGGAAACGATTTTTAAGCGTGAGAATTTCTCGCTGTTTCTGTGGCCATTTCAGAAAGTACCGTCAATTTACCTCCGTATGTCTTCTGGAGTAATTCATGTGTATAGACTTCTGCTATTGGACCAAATGCCACTTTTCTCATATTAAGAAGTAGTAGTTGATCAAAATATTCCTTGGCTGATGACAGGTCATGATGAACAACTACAAGGGTTTTACCTTGATTTTTCATGCCTTGGAGGATGGAAACAATCGCTTTTTCCGTTACTGCATCCACTCCAGCAAATGGTTCGTCCATCAAATAAACGGCACTTTCCTGAGCCAGTGCTCTAGCTAAAAATACCCGTTGTTGCTGACCTCCCGAAAGATTGCCAATTGGGCGGTCAGCGTAGGGAAGCATACTTACCTGCTCTAGGCATTCATTGGCTTTTCGGCGATCTTCCTTTCCAATCCTTCCCAGCCAACGATGGTGACCATACCTGCCCATCAATACTACATCAAAAACAGTTACGGGAAAATCCCAGTCAATCGACTCTCTTTGAGGAATATATCCAATTCGTTTTATTCCCTCCTTGGGGCTCTTGCCAAAAATTTTAACATAACCACCATTGGGTTTAATCATGTTCATTACCGTCTTAATCAAAGTTGATTTTCCTGCACCGTTGGGTCCCAGAACTCCCACCAGTGAACCTTCTTCAATTTCCAAATCTACACCATAGAGGACTGGTCGCTTTTGATATGAAACCGTGAGGTCGTGTATCTCTATGGGTAGGCTATAATCCTTCATTTTTTAATCGTTAATTCCTTTTGAGATGGTGGTGATATTATGAATTAACATTCCTCCCCATTGGTTGTGTGGGTAAAGTTTTTCATTGGGTCCCGCACTTTTATTTTCCGGATTGCCAAGGGCGTCGGAATATAATGTGTCTCCGATTTTTGTGCCTGTTTCTTTTGCAATTCCTTCTATGGCCTTCGGATTTACACTGCTTTCGATGAATAAACAGGGCACCTTCTTTTCCTTTATGAAATCGACAAGATTAGCACGGTCCGCAAGACCGGCTTCCTGTAATGTGGAAATGCCCTGAAGGGCTACCACTTCAATGCTAAATGATTTTCCTAGATAGCGAAAAGCATCATGACTGGTAATTAAAATTCTTTTTTCTTTTGGTATGACACTGATTTCTGAATGAGCCCATCTGGTGATTTCATTGATTTCAGTTTCTATTATTTTTTGTCTTTCTAAAATTTTGTTTTTTAATTCTGGTAATTCTTTAATAAGGAATTTTGAAAGTCCTTTTAGGCATTGTTTCCATAGATCTGGTGAAAACCAAACATGAGGGTCGGGGTATTGGTTATTTTCTTCTTCAGCAGAAAGAAGTGATAGTCTCGGTAAAGCGGAACAAACCGCATATGTTTTTAGTTGATTGTGACTTTCATTTTGCAAAACTGCAGATAACTTTGCTTCCAGTTTTAAGCCATGGTATACAACCAAATCTGCGGTTGAAATGGCTGCTATGTCGAGGGCAGTGGGTCTGTAGGAATGGGGGTCAATACCGGGTCCCATCAACGATTTAATTTTACAGTCATCGCCGACAAGTCTGTTCACCAAGTCAGTGACATGAGTTGTAGTTGTTACGATTAATTTTTTTGTGTCTTTACCATTGTGCAAGGAAATCTCTCCATTCCTTGCTTGCTCACAACCCGAATACAAAAGAAGCAAAAAGAGTGTAAAAGTAATTATGATTTGGCGTAATTCATTCATATGCGTAGGCAAAAATTATATTTTGACTAATCAAAATACTAGATTGGATTTACCTTGAGTCAATCTTGTTACACCTCCACAATTCTTTTTCATGGCGACCTCGACGGTAGAAAATTATTTAAAGGAAATTCTTGTAATTACATTGGAAGAGGATGTTGCAAAAGTTCCGATGGGGCAGGTTGCTAAAGTTCTTGGAGTAACACCAGGTACAGCGACTTCAATGGCTAAGAGCATGGAAAGGGATGGTTGGATCAGATATTTTCCTAGAGTTGGAGTATCTTTGACCAAGAAAGGCAGGAAACTCGCACTAAGTATGTTGCGTAGGCACCGTTTGTTGGAAACCTTTTTGGTTGAAACTCTTGGATTAGACTGGAGTGAAATTCATGTAGAAGCAGAGGAATTGGAGCATGCAATTTCTGAAAAAGTTCTTGAAAAATTGGATGAGTTCTTGGGTCGTCCGCGTTTTGATCCCCATGGTGACCCTATTCCATCAAAGGGAGGTGTCATTCAACAGTTGGCGTCGAAGCCATTGTCTGAATTTAAAAAAGGTGCGGGTGTCAGAATCGAGTCAATCGTAGATCAGGATAAGGAGTTTTTGCATTTTGCTAGAAAGTCAGCCTTAGTGCCAGGTCAGATATTTAAAATAACTGGCAAGGAAGATTGTGCGGATGCAATCACCCTTAAAACACCGAAAGGTAAAATATTGAATTTGGGTTATAGATCGGCTGAAAAGATACTGGCTCTGCCATGTGAAGCTTAAAATAGAGCAAGCTTCACAAAAAAAAGTTTGCCCATTAGTCTGAAGTTTTTCAGAAAACCTTTAATCTAATCAACCCCTGTAAAATTATGCCAAGACCCGTAACCTTGTTTACCGGCCAATGGGCCGACCTTTCCCTGCCAGATCTCGCTGAAAAAGCTGCCCAAATGGGCTATGATGGACTTGAACTTGCCTGTTGGGGAGATCACTTCGATGTTGATAAAGCAGCAATCTCCAAAAAGTACTGTAAAGAAAGGTGGGAAATTCTTTCTGACAACGGACTCACATCTTTTGCGATTTCTAGTCATCTGGTTGGTCAGGCTGTTTGTGATTTAATTGACGAGCGACACAAGGCAATTCTTCCCCCAGATGTATGGGGAGAAGGAAATCCCGAAAAAGTCCGCAAACGTGCAGCAAGAAAACTAGCCAAAACTGCAAAAGCCTGCCGTAATTTTATCAATGAGAAACCCGGAAGAAAGAAAAAGGATGATTTTCCCGCGGTAGTTAACGGTTTCACCGGATCAAGTATATGGCACTCGATCTATGCTTTTCCACCCACAGATCAGGCATATTGGAATAAAGGCTTTGAAGATTTTGCCAAACGTTTTGGCCCTATTCTTCAGGAATTTGATAAGCAGAATGTTAACTTTGCTCTGGAGGTGCATCCTACAGAAATAGCTTTTGATATCGCCAGTGCTGAACGTGCCCTTGAAGCGGTAAAAGGTCACAAAAGGTTTGGCTTTAATTATGATCCTTCCCACCTTGGTTATCAAGGAGTCGACTATGTAAAGTTTATTAGAACTTTTTCTGACCGTATCTATCATGCTCATATGAAGGACGCTTGGTGGGGGCACGGAGATGGTACTGTTGGCGTTTTTGGTGGTCATACAACCTTTGCGGATCCAAGACGCCAGTGGGATTTTCGTTCCGTAGGTCGTGGAGATGTCGACTTCGAGGAAATCATTGTGGCACTTAACGATATTGGATATGCCGGACCATTATCCATCGAGTGGGAAGACAGTCGAATGGATCGTTTCCATGGAGCTACGGAATCATGTGAGTTTGTAAAGCAATTGGACTTCACTCCGAACCAAATGGCTTTTGATTCCGCTTTCGATAAAGAAAATCAATAAATAAAAATTCGATTTGGTATGAAAAGAAAATTACGAATGGGAATGGTAGGAGGTGGACGCGGAGCTTTTATTGGTGGTGTCCATCGAAGAGCTGCCAACCTTGATGGAAATATTGAACTAGTTGCCGGAGCCTTTTCCTCGGATCCTAAAAAAAGTAAACTTTCAGGGAAAGACTTTCATTTGGATCCTTCCAGAGTGTATGGTTCGTATCAAGAAATGGCAGAGAAGGAAAAGGCACTTCCGGAAGGTGATAGAATCGATTTTGTGACCATTGTCGTTCAAAATCATCTGCATTTCGATGTCGCCAAAACATTTCTTCAGGCTGGGTTTAATGTGATCTGTGATAAACCGGTTACTTATGATTTAGCACAGGCAAGAGAATTGCGAAAGATAATCAATAAGACCAGAAAGGTTTTTGCCTTAACTCATAACTACACTGGTTATCCTATGGTTAAGCTAGCCAAGGAAATGGTTAAGAAGGGAGAACTTGGGAAAATCATAAAAGTTGTATGTGAGTATCCACAGGGGTATGCAATCACAGCTCTTACAGGTGAGGAGAAAGCAATTGCTAATTGGCGGGCAAATCCAGAAATTGCCGGCATCTCAAATTGCATGGGTGACATTGGTACTCATGCTGAAAACCTCGTTCATTACATTACAGGTTTAGAAATTGATAAGTTGTGTGCCGATCTGTCAGTCAACATTCCCAACCGCAAGCTTGATGATGATGGAAATGTGTTAGTGCGATTTAAGGGCGGAGCACGTGGAATAATTTATGCCTCACAGGTCTCAAATGGAGATGAGAATGATCTGAATATCCGTGTCTATGGAACAAAAAAGTCAATCGAATGGCATCAGGAGGAGCCAAATGATCTTTTGGTGAAGGACGCTCGTGCACCTCGTCAAGTTTGGCGTCGAGGAAATGGTTACATATCTGGTGCTGCTGCCGAAAACACCAGAATACCCTTTGGGCACCCTGAAGGTTTTATAGAGGCATTTGCCAATGTTTACAACGCCGCAGCGGTTGCCATTGCAGATGAGATTGCTGGTAAATATCCGCGCAAGTCAGGATACGACTTTCCTGATATCCGTGACGGTATAATTGGCATGGCTTTTATTGAAACTGTCGTTAAAAGTTCCAAATCTAAGGAAAAATGGGTCAAATTTCCCACACTTCCCAAGTAAAATTTTATGACTAAAAAAATTGGAATTATCGGAGCAGGAGGAATGCTTCAGTATCACGCAGCCGGATTTCGGGCAGGCGGAGCTGATATCCTAGCAATCTGTGACATGAATGAGACGGCTGCCCAAAAAGCAGCGAAGGAATATAATGTTCCTCATGTTTTTTCCGACTCTGCAAAAATGCTAAGTGAGTTGTCAGACTTGGATGCCATAAGCATCATCACACCAAATCGTACGCACCGGCCCTTGGCTGTTCAGGCACTCGAAGCTGGTAAAAATGTTTTTTGCGAAAAGCCACCCGCATTGAATGCTTCCGAAGTTAACGAAATGAAGCTGGCAGCCGACCAAGCAGGAAAAACTCTGATGTTTAATTTTAACAACCGTGCTCGGCCTGAATCTTACGCTCTCAGGAAATACATTGAGGCAGGGGAAGTGGGCCAAATAAATTCCGCTCAAGCAAAATGGATTCGTCGTACTGGTATTCCTGGCTTTGGTGGATGGTTCACTAATAAGGAAATGTCAGGGGGCGGTCCCCTTATTGATCTTCTTCACATGGTTGATTTGGCATTGTTTTACATGGACTATCCGAACCCATCCAATGTTTTAGCCCAAACCTTTAATGATTTTATAGAGAATAAAGATTTCAAGGGCCCCTGGGGAATCCCTGATGTGGCAGATGGTGTAACTGATGTGGAAAGTGCAGCACACGGATTTGTAACCTTTGAAACTGGCCAGGTTTTGAGCTTTCAAGTTTCCTGGGCTGAGATGAATAAAAGAGAGGAAGTTTCCGTGACCTTTCAGGGAAAAAAAGCAGGAGGAATGATTAGACGTCTATTCGGATCTGATGGACTGGATGAAACGGCTATCGATGACTGCGAATTGTATGTTCAAGAACATGGTCTTTCGGTTAATCGTAGTATTATTACCGAATCGAATGAAGATATGGGAAGGATTCGTTCTGCGGAAAATTTCGTTCGTACAATTAACGAAAATGAGGCTCCACTTAATACTCCAAGTCAAGCTTTGGCATTAATGAAAATTATCGACGCAACATACGCATCTGCTCGGGAAGGTGTTCCCATTTCAATTTCATAGTCTACTCGCATTGTCTTGTCAGTAACACCAAAGTAACTTAAAAATTCATTTTATGGGTAAACAATACAAAAAACTTATAAAGCGTCGCAGGCGCAATGCATATCTCGCGAGACGAAAAGCGGCTGATAGTGCATCTAAACCAAGCTCCAATGGGAATACAAAATCCCAAGGTAAAAAGTCTGCCCGTACTAAGGCGAAAACTTCCGCAAAGACTGCTAAGGAATCTGTCGCGGAGAAGGCCAAGACAGAAGATGTTTTAGGACCGGATGCCTCAGAAAATGAAACTTCCACTTCGCCCACTTCAGAAGATTCTTCTTCTTAAGAGGTCACAAGCCAAGTATCTACAAATTAGCAGGCATTTTGGATTGCCTGCTATTTTATCACTTTTTGGACTTTTATATGTTAACGCGAATGTTAGCAACAGTCTCCTGAAGGTTCAGGTTAGGTTTCATCCAGCAAATGATTTTGTAAGGCTTTCTGAATTTTTTACAGGACATGAAAATACTGGTAATTATACAATTCTTAGAAGCCAGAAAGAAAGGTCAGGGCTTTATTTTTATGTTCCTCTAGAAGAAACTAAAATTCAGGTTGAAAAAATCCTTTCTTTTAAACTTTCATTAATTGATTCAAGAAATCCAATTGCTCGCAATTTCGAATTTCAAATGCCAAGCAACGGGAAGCGGCAAAAAAAAATACTTCTGGGAATTACCGGTGATGATTGGGTTGAGAAAGATGATCGTCTGATTGCCTGGGAAATTAAAATCCTTGGTGAAGATGATAAAGACTTTCAAGTTGCAATGAGTTCTTTGTGGCAACACTCTAATTAGTTGATTTGATTAAGCAGTGGCAGTTTGGACCGTGGGAAGAGCTTCGGCCTAATCATAATTTCACTGAGCTTAGTTTAAAAGAAACATTACAAGGCGGACAATCTTTTGATTGGAACTTGGTTTCTAACAGTCACTGGAGAGGAAAAATTCATAACTGTGTTGTAGAGTGTCGATGGCAGAATGAAACAGTGGAATGGCGATGCAATGCATCAGAGCCAATAGCAAATTCTCAAGTTGCTAAATATTTTTGGTTGGGAGAAGACTATGAAGAGGTTATGAATGAATTACCGTGGAGGTCGGATCGCGTCCTAAAAAAATGCGTACTTCATCTGAAGGGTTTGAGAATCTTAAGACAACCAATCGATCAAACTTTATTTTTCTTTATCCTAAGTTCTGCCAAAAGTATTAAACAGATTCAAGCTATTGGAGATGCTGTTTTTAAAAAATTCGGTAGAAAAATATTTGAAGAAAGTTTTGGTTTTCCTGGTTGGGACAAATTGGCTGAAGTTCCGGAAGAGGAATTACGAATTTTAAAACTTGGTTATCGGGCTGAGTATGTCGTAAAGACAGCCAAATTTATCATTAACCATAAAGGGTGGCTAGAGTCGATTCCCACTCTGCCTTATGAAGACGCGAAAAAGGAACTTTTAAGGCTTCCTGGAGTGGGAGAAAAAGTAGCAGATTGCGTTTTACTTTTTGGTGCCAACTTTTTGGAGGCATTTCCAGTAGACACATGGATCGAAAAAAGTCTCGACAAGAGATATTCACTATATGGTTGGAAGACTAGTCAGAAGATTCACTTTGCTAGAAAGCATTTTGGTAAATTTGCCGGACTGGCCCAACAATTTCTTTTTTCTGCAGAAAGGCTTGGCATTCTTGATGAAGAGTAAAAGATTTTTACTATTTTCAGACAAATTTGACGGGATCAGCAACTAGTGGCACAAAAGTTGCAGTTAATCCTTGCACTTCTCTGCACAATGAACCCTAATTTTTTTGAAAACTACCAATCAGGTAATTTCTTTGATGAAATGTTCGCAGGATCAAAAAAAGCCAAAGCCTACGATTTTTATCAACCAATTTATGATCGGATAGGAGACCTTTCAGAAAGTGAATTTGAGCAAAAGAAAAAGCAGGCAGATTCATCTTTTCTTGAACATGGGGTAACATTTACTGTCTATGGAGATGACAAGGGAACAGAGCGAATATTTCCCTTCGATCTGATTCCTCGGGTCATTCCTGATGTGGAGTGGCAAAAAGTTGAACAGGGCTTACGACAACGTATTCTTGCTCTGAATCTTTTTCTCAATGATGTTTATCATGGGGGAAAGATTATTTCTGATGGAGTGATTCCGGAAGAAGTGGTCAAGACTTCTGCACACTACAGAAAGGAGATGATAGGCTTTGATGTGCCCCAGGATATCTATGTTCATGTTTGCGGATCTGACCTCATCCGAGATGAGAATGGTGAGTATTTGGTATTGGAAGATAATGCCCGTTGTCCTTCAGGTGCATCCTATCTTTTGGAAAATCGGGAGATTATGAAAAAAACATTCCCGAGAACTTATCAAAAAATGTCAGTCCGCTCGGTCGAGGAGTATCCAGAATTTCTCCTCCGGTCCCTCGAATACCTGTCACCCCGCAAATCCCAAAAACCGGTTTGCGTGCTTTTGACTCCAGGAGTTTACAATAGTGCTTACTTTGAGCATACCTTTCTTGCCCGACAAATGGGTATCGAAATTGTTGAGGGCAAGGATTTAATCGCCATTGATGGTTTTGTTTTCATGAGAACGACCCAGGGTTTGGTACAGGTCGATGTTATCTATCGAAGATTGGATGATGAATTTCTCGATCCACTTTTTTTTAATGAAGAATCTTTGCTTGGTGTAAGTGGGTTAATGGACGCTTATCTCAAAGGTAATGTAGCCCTCGCCAATGGTATAGGAACCGGAGTGGTCGATGATAAGGTAACTTATGCTTATGTACCGGAGATGATCCGATATTACTTGGGGCAAGAACCGATAATTGAACAAGTTCCCACATATTTGTGCTGGCGTGATCAGGACCGAAAATTTGTTTTGGAAAACCTTTCTGAACTGGTGGTCAAGTCTGCCAATGAATCGGGTGGGTATGGAATGCTCATTGGAAATGCTTCGTCCCAAAAAGAAAGAGATGAATTTGCTGCTCGAATCAATGAGAATCCGCGTGATTATATTGCACAGCCAATCATATCACTCTCGAGGCACCCTACCTTTTGCCCAGAGGGAGTCGAGGGCAGGCATGTCGACTTAAGACCATTCATTCTCTATGGAGAGGATATCGAGATAGTGCCCGGGGGGCTTACACGGGTTGCATTGAAAAAGAATTCCTTGGTGGTTAATTCTTCGCAGGGTGGGGGAAGTAAAGATACCTGGGTTTTGAGTAAATAAGATGCTTTCAAGAGTTGCAGATAATCTCTACTGGATGAGTCGCTATGTTGAGCGGGCAGAAGGGGTTACGCGTTTGGTTGAGGTAAACCGAGATACGGACCTGCAATTTCATGCCAATGAAAATAGACGCGATTACTGGCAGTCTGCTCTTAGTGCGATGTGTGCGGTTGATGATTTCTCAAGCGATGAAATTAATGATCATGAGCTTTTCATTTTGTTTTCGAAGAATTGG
>JAYZJX010000041.1:0-7784 GCA_036164015.1 Verrucomicrobiota bacterium
TCACCATGGGCTACTTGGGAAACAAAATTTATACGAACATAGTACGAGAGTACCTTTCATAATTTCTGGTCCAGGGATACCAAAGAAAAAACGAATTTCTACACCGGTTTATCTACAAGATATTATGCCAAGCACCCTTGAGATAGCTCAGGTTCAAAAACCTGAGCATGTTCAATTCAAGAGTCTCATCCCTCTAGTAAAAAATCTTAACAAAAAACCACCTTATGATGAAATTTATGGAGCTTATTTAGATGCCCAACGTTCTATAACCGTGGGTAATGAAAAGCTAATCGTTTATCCAGATGTACCAATTGTTCGTGTATATGATATCCAGAATGACCCTCTAGAAATCAAGGACATTGCGAATACTGAAAAAGGTGAAATTATCGTATCAAAACTATTCCCTAGATTGGTCAAACTCCAAAAACATATGGAGGACTCTTTGGATCTGACCAAATCATTTCCTGAATTATCCAAAGGTATTTAGCCTGATTTTTATTTATCTAAACTCGCCTTCGAAAAAAGATCCAAACAAATAAGTCTTCGCTTATCCCTTGCAAAAACCTTACCATCCGAATAAGCAAAGTGAGCTCTACAAGGACCTAGTACTTGCTCCCGCAAAATAGGATTAAAAGCAGACGACTGAGCCGAAAACACAATTAGCTCACCTCGCTCCGTAAGACATATTACTTCCTCGCCTACCCGAATTAAGTGACCTGCACCAAGAGATGGCACATTCCATAAAATCTTTTGGTCGGATAGCTTTATGCATCGTAATTCTGCACCTCTCTCTTGCCTTCCATGAAAGCCAAATAAGTTGCCTCCATGATATACAGGTGTAGAAAAATGGCAGTCCAAAATTCCATGTTTTTGCCATTCTTTTTTAACTTTTAATGTTTTGAGATTTTGTGATCCAGATAATTTCCAAAATCGAGCACCTACATCATAGCAAGATGAAAGAAAAATCCCATCTCCAATCACCAATGGACTGGCAGCATTAACTGAAGCATTGATTGGAGAACGAAAATCATCGTGAAAAACCTCTTTTCCAGTTTCTGCATCAGCCAAAACTAAACCCTCCCGCATGAAAGCTATAATTATGTCTTTTTCATCACGGAGAGGAACCAATGAGGCATAATCATTAGTGTAAGCTTTACTTGTCCATATGGTCTCGCCCGTATGTAAAGACATGGCGATCAACCCCACATCCTTTCCTCCTACATCAAAAAAAACTCTCTCACCAAGAATTAGAGGAGAAGAGCATCTTCCAAAAAAACCTTTTGGAGATGCATAGTCTGCATCAAGGTCACGAGTCCACAAAACTTTTCCGTTTTTAGCACTTATTGCATGAACAAAGCCACTCGGACTGTGGGTAATAATAATATCTTTGGAAAGTGCAGGCGTAGAACGTGGACCATTTTCCATCCCAAAGTCGTCACGAAAAGTAGATTGAAAAGATACATGCCAAATTCTTTCTCCCGTATTCTTGTCAAAAGCAGTTAAGTTTTCTTCATTATCCACCCGATCGTGAAGAAAGACTTTGTTGTAATAAACAATTGGAGCAGACCACCCTACCCCAACCGCTTTTGTCCAACTGAGCTCAATTTTTTTATCTTGATCAAACTTTTTTCCTAGAACTTCAATCGTGCCATTGTAATTTGGTCCCAACCAATTCGGCCAATCGTTTCCCACCGCACAAAACTGCAACATTGCTGTCAATCCAGCACTCAAAAAGGCAAATTTTATCAACCTAACTCTCAAGCCCATTACCTTATCCTCTTTGCATGAAAATCCGCTGGTTTACCAAGTCCAAGTTCTTTCGCGTATTTAAAAAGCAATGCGTTTTCTTGTTTCCGTGAACTGAGTCCATGACTAAACATCCTCTCTTTGCTTATTATTTTCCATGCAAAATAATCAAGAACGATAGGGTTTTTACCAATAAAAATTGCATTTTGACTTGCTGAATATCGAGAATCAAATTGTTGACCATTAGCAACTTGAAAATTCGAGAAATCAATAATCGAAAATAATTTATTTTCCCATATCTCTGGAATGGCCAAGACTTCGGTTACCGTAGCAGGTGACAAAGTTTTTTTATTCATAAATCTTCCAAAATTTGACATGCCTCCAAGGGTTACATTAGCTGCAGCACCATTTATCCCAAGAAAAGGATCATCCATCGGAACTGCTAAATTGATCCAGTAAGTATTCTCTAGCAGGACTGCAGGCAAGAAACTCTTTCTCTCCTCTTGTAATCGAGCGACAGGATTTTTAGGATATTTCAAAAGAAATTTTGCACGATCAAAAGCTGTGGGAGGTAAAGGGCTGTCGTGAAACCAATCTTCTCGATAATAATCATCTTCAGAAGAATCCATAACTCGGAACCCTTTAAAAAGATTACTTTTGCCAGACGAGGTAAGGAAGCCAGATGAAACTAGTCCAGATTTTTCACGGTCAAACAAAGTGATCTGGCTCTTTTGGTAGCCTCTATTTAATAAAAATTCTAAGATTTCGTATACCAAGACTTTCGAGGTGCTTATCCCAGGGGCAAATTGAGTTTCCAACTTAATCGCAATATTGGGAAAAAAAGCAGGCTTGATATCGATTGCATTTTCTTTTTCAAATACCTTGAGTATTTCCTCAATATGGTAATTTTGACCACCATCATCAATTGCTGCCAAAAAAACTTGATTATCTTGATCCTGATTTAAACTTGCATTACTTTCCACCACATTTTCTTCTGACAATGTTACACCATTTTTAACTGGTGGATTCTCATTTAGTAGAAAGATGGAAAATATTAATTTAAATAGCATTGCTTGACTTAGCACAATCCTATGAATGAAAAGTTAAACATGGCAACAATTAGCATTTTCAAAAACATAATTCTTTGTATTTCCTTTGTTTTTCTTTTCTCTAATTGCGAAAAAAGTTCCGAAAAAACTAAATCTGACAAAATCGACTCAGAAGTACAAACATCAACAAACTCAGCACCAGATTTATCTGAGGCAATTAGAAAAAGACTTGAGGGCAAACATAAGCAAGCCATTCTTCTCCTCCTTCAATTGAATGAAGAATATCCTAACAATCCTGAAATAATTGTGCAAATGGCAAGGGCACTTTTTGAAGACAAACAGTTCGAGCTTGCAGCTTTTCGATTCGATCAAGCTAATTCTGATCAAAAAACTGCATCACTGAACAAGGAAGCTGGTCTTGCCTATGAATATGCTGAAGATTTCAAAACTGCAATAGATCGCTATAAATCCTTTCTTGCCGAAGAAGAAGATCAAGAAATTTGGTTACGGGTCGCACGCTTACATGCACTATTGGGAGAAAATACTTTAGCCCTCAATGCATTTTCAAAAGGATCGGGTTCCTGCTCATATGACGACTGTATTACAATGGCAAATCTCTACTTTGAAAAAAAATTATTTCAGCAGTCCGAACACTGGTTTAGGGAGGCTTCACGCATGCAAGAGGGCGTGCAGGCGGAACCATTAATTGGTATGCTTAGAATTAAACTTCTCAATCAAGAAAACGAAAAAGCAGAATCTCTCATTTTGGCTATTGAGAAAAATCATCCCGGTATTCTTTCTGAAACAGATTTAGATAAAGAAGCTGCAAATCTTTTAAGGAAAAGACGCTTATCAGAATTCATTCGAGGAGGCATAAGCAGTTCAGAAATGTCAATATCAGAGCTTGCTGCATTTTTAAACAACCCTCCTGAGCCCCAAAATGATCAATCCGTTATTGCATTATCTAAAATTCCACCTGCTACTTTACTTAAAGAATCATTGGAAAAAGAGATCATTTCTTCTGTTGAGCAGCCTCAAAACTCTTTGGCTTCGGCTTTCTCTTTGCCTCTAGAATCGGAAAGTACTACTTTCAATCAACTTGAAAAATCAAGGCAAGCTTTTCTAAATCGAAAATATCTTGATTCATTACAGCTTGCTCGATCTGCAATCAAAGATGATCCTACCAATGCTGAGGCCTGGAAACTTTGTGCCCAAGCCCATTTTCAGTTGGGCGAGACTAAAGAAGCTGAAATGACTATCCTGGAAGCCCTTAGGCATGACCCAAATAATCTCAACATTCGTATGGATTATCTTAGAGTTGCCAGAGAAACCCTGGAGCCCAAACGATACCTTGACGAATTGGAGAAAGCCCGTGAGAAATTTCCTGACTCTGTTGATTTGGTATGGGAATTGGCACGCAGATATCACCTAATCGAAAGAATGCCAGTCACAGCGAGCATTTTATACAATCAGGTTTTGGATTTAACTTCGTCTGATAGTGCAATCCATAAAAGGGCGAAGATTGAACTATTGAAGTTAGGAGAACTCTAAGGTTTAATGCCTAGACTAGCAGACGGATTTGTTTCTGAACTGAAGGACAGGATAGATCTATTCGATCTCACGAGTAGGTATGTTCAGTTAAAAAAAAGTGGTTCAAGTTGGGTGGGATTAAGCCCCTTTAATCAAGAAAAGACACCATCTTTTTATGTTCACCCGCAAAAAGGATTCTTTAATTGTTTCAGTTCTGGTGAAAAAGGCGATGCAATCACATTTATCCAAAAAATGGAAAATCTGGATTTTTATGAAGCAATTGAATATCTAGCTAGAGAATTTAATGTTCCATTACGATTTCAAGAGGGACTTTCTTCTACTCAACCCTTAAGCCAATCAATTCGAAAAGAATTATTTAATATTCAGGAAATTTCAAAATCATGGTTTGTAGAAAAATTTTATGAAAAAAATAGTGAAGCTGAAAAAGCTCGGGAATATTGGGAAAAGGAGCGAGAATTCGATGACAATACAGCTCAACAATTTGGAATTGGTTACGCACCAACGGATCGATTTGCACTAGCCCACCATCTTCTCAATAAAGGTATTCCTGAAAAACTCCTCTCTAAGTGTGGACTCTTTTATGAGAGGAAAGATCGTAAAGAATGGGTCTCCATCTTCTGCGGTCGACTTATGATACCTATTCGTGAAAAACTTGGAAGAATTTGCGGATTTACTGCAAGAAAACTTTCCATCACTCCTGAATGGGGCGAAAAAAAAGCGCCAAAATATATAAATTCACCTGAAACACCAATCTTTAGAAAAGGTGAATTACTTTTTAACATGGATTTGGCTAATAAAGAAATTAATCAAGATAAAGATTTTCTTTTAGTCGAAGGTCAATTAGATGCAATAAGATGCTATATCGAAGGATTCCCGGCAACAATTGCCCCGCAGGGCACAGCTTTTAAGGACTCTCAGGCTGAATTGATTCGAAAATCAAACCCAAGGGCAGTGGTTTGCCTACTTGACGGGGACGATGCAGGCCAAAAAGCGGCACTATCTTATGTATCTATATTTATGAAGGTCGGACTAGATGCACGCTTTGCGTCTCTTCCGAAAGGAACCGACCCTGACACCATTTTAAGAGAAAAAGGGCACGCGGGACTTAAAGCAATCATTGATCGTGCTAGCTCAATGATTACTTTTGTCAGTAACAAGACTTTGAGTGCACAGCCTACACCGCATGAAAAAAAACAAGTCTCTGATTTCTTTTTCCCCATCTTTACCGAAGTAGAATCGCATGTCGTCCGAGATGCATATCTAAATGATTTATCCAAAATCATTCAGGTGTCCGTAGAATCAGTAAAAAGTGATTTTAAAAGATATAACAATAAAAGAAAGCTAACTTACAAGAGCATAACCAGTAAAAGCCCCTCGACTGAGATTGCAGTCAACCGCACTGAACGATTGACAACTGCCGAAGATGATTTACTTTACTGCCTTTTGCATGATGCTAGTCTTGGACACTCACTTGCACAAGTTATTGATCCTTCGTGGCTTGACACTAAGGTCGTTGCTGGTCGGATACTCTCCAAGATTCTTGCTGAAATTCACGCCGACGGTCCTATCAAAAATTCACAAATGGAGGACCTACTTGAGGAGGATGATGAAAGATTTGTCTTTCAAAACCTTCTTTATCAAGAGCACTCTGATGAAGAGGATTCAGATCTTTACGCCTCTGCCAACCAGTGCTTATTAGCCCTCCACTCTAGAAATTCCCGCCACAACGAAAAGAAAATCTTAGACCAATTACAAAATACAATTAATTCCCCGCAAAATACTGAAGAATTGCGTACACAATTAAAAAAAATTAGAAACTCTCGAAATAGCCCTCCAAAAATCCCCAAAAATCTGCTCGATTCCCATTGTTAAAATGCCTGTAAGTAAAACAAAGACCTCTCCAAAAAAAGTTGGAAAAAGTAAACCTTCTTCATCGAAATCTGCTTCAACTAAAAAAATTGTCGCTAAACAAAACTCTTCCAAAAGAACATCAACTAAAAAGCCAGTAGCCCAAAAGGGTACCAGTGATAATTCCAGAAAGACTAAGACGACAAAAAGTCAAAACCCTGGAGCAACTTCCGTAGCATCGAAGAGCATAAAGTCTACGACCAACAAGCCAGTAAAGGTCACGAGCAGAAAACCTGTTTCTAAAATCTCTTCGAGTAAAGTTGCTGCAAGCAAAGTAAGTAAAACTGCTGAACCGCATGCCTTGGACGATGAAGTAACCGAAAAAGTCCGCCAACTCATTCATTTATCTAGTGAGCAAGGTTTCCTAACATACAAAGATGTAGACAAAGCATTGCCAAAAATAGCAGATCAACCCGAAGAATTACAAAATGTAATTTCAATTTTCAATAACCTGGAAATTAAGTTGATGGATTCCAGTGATGTCGAAAAATTCAAAAAGAAGAAAGAGGAGTCTGAAGAAGAAACTGCCAAGTCCAATCAAAGCGACATGCTTGACGACCCGGTGCGGATGTATCTTAAACAAATGGGCAAAGTTCCCCTTCTTTCACGCGAGGAAGAGGTTGATATTTCAAAAAGAATCGAATTGGCCGAAACAGCAGCACTTAAAATTATATATTCAGTTTCGCTGACGAACGAATTTCAGTTAGAAATCTGTAAAAAACTTCTAGAAAGAGAAGAAAGATTCGATCGTGTTGTATTAGATAAGAAAATTGATAGCCGTGAGGCTTATTTTCGATCACTAAATAAACAGGTCATTGCACTTGAAGCACTTGATTCAAAAATTAAAAAAGCTTGGGTTAGCTTTGAGAAATCTTCCAACGCTACTCAAAGAAAAAGAGCCCACACTAAATTTAAGAATCTTGAAACAGAGCTCGCTCCTATTTTCAAAAAATGCTGCCTGAAATTAAAGGTTTTCGAAGAATATCTTCAAAGAGTTAATCCTGAATTGAAATCAATTGCTCGAGATCTTCACAACCTAGAACTTTCAAAAAAAGATCTTGCTAAAATTAAGAGGAAAGGAGTCAAACTTGAAAATATTAAAGCAGGTTTAAAACAAGCTAGGTCTAGATTTAGGATGGAACCTGATGAATTGGTTACCTTAATCAAAAGTCTCCGAAAGAATATGCGCCTTGCTCATCAGGCTAAAACTGAAATGGTTGAAGCAAACCTTAGGCTTGTTATTTCGATTGCTAAAAAGTACACCAATCGAGGACTGTCTTTTCTCGATCTCATACAGGAGGGAAACATGGGATTAATGAAAGCGGTTGAGAAGTTCGAATATCGTAGAGGTTATAAGTTTTCAACATATGCCACATGGTGGATTCGGCAGGCCATTACAAGATCTATTGCAGACCAAGCTAGAACTATCCGTATACCTGTACATATGATCGAAACCCTCAACAAAGTTATGCAGGTACAGAAGCAACTGTTGCAAGAACTTGGTCACGAACCAACACCAGATGAAGTTGC
>JAYZJX010000042.1:0-10311 GCA_036164015.1 Verrucomicrobiota bacterium
GATAGCACTTATAGATTTATCAAAACCGGACAAAATACTGCCGTACTTTCGATTCCGGCAGATGATGCTGCTGGACCTGATTCTATTTTGGGAACCGCAGATGATGTGATCGCAACGAAATATAAACTAACCTTCTCTTCGAGCTCATCCGGGACGATTTCCGGGGGCAGGGCTGGCAATTTTTCCTATTATCCGGAGGGCACGAGTGCACCTTCGACCAAAGGCTGGATGTGGTTTGATGAATATCCATGGGTATATTCACATGTCGAAGGTGGGTGGCTTTACTTCAATCCCTCAGGTTCCAAACTTATGGTCTTCAGTGTAAAGGATCAAGCTTGGCGGGAAATGACCAAATGATAATTTAATCAAGTAGAAGAATCCTCTGCCCAAGTCTGAGAGTGATCACCACTTAGAAACTGTGCAGACTTAGGTGAATCGGTCTCAAATTTGCTCCAAGGCCCCTTTTGGTAAGGATATTTACTGAAAACCTTTTCATCCACCTCCACACCCAAACCGTAACCATCCGGTAAAGGTAATTCTCCGTTTTCAGGAACCGGAGCATCCGGCACCAATTCATCGGATAATGGAAACGGATACATCACCCGCTGATCCCGATGGGCATATTGAGGGTACTCCAACCAGCGGGCAGTCTCCCTTGGGAAGCAGGAGCCGATCAAGGCATCGACAACCGTTTCCAGTGATGTTCCCCAATTGTGAAAGGCAAAAGTAGCGTAACGTTTTTCGCATAAATCAATAATCTTTGATATTCCTGAAAGCCCTCCATGATGGGAAACATCTGCCTGTACAATATCCACGCAGTCTCTTCCTAAAAGAGTGCGAAAGCCAAGAAAATCATGCTCATGCTCACCCGCGGCAATTTCGACATATCCCAATGCTTTAAGCTTGGAGTAAGCTTCTCGATCTTCAACAGGCAACGGCTCTTCCAACCATTTGATATCATGCATGGAAATAGCTTCGGCGAGAAACTCTACAATTGCTGAAGAATAAGAAGCATTCCCCATACGCCACCATGCATGGGCATCCAGGCAAAGACCGACATCTGAGCCAAGAGCCGCCCGCATCAATTCAACAGTCCGCAGGTCTTCAGCAGGGCCCAGGGCTGGACGGAATTTGTAAGCCTCAAAACCCAGTTCGCATACAGCAGCAGCTTCCTCGGCATAACCCTCAGCGGATTGATACATGCCCGCACTACCATAGCAAGCAATAGACTCCTGTTTTCGTCCTCCAAAAAATTCAGTTATAGAGCATTGGTTTGCCTTCCCCCATAGATCAAAAAGAGCCACCTCGACTGCACCCGCAGCTGACCAAATTGAATCCCCTGTTTTATCGACGAGCTCCTCCACAAAATTTGAGGGATCCGATAGTTGTTTACCAAGAAGTAAAGGCGTAATTTCTTTTTCTATCTTTCGGACAATTTCTTCCGAAGCGGCTCCTGGAGCATAACCAACGGTACCATCCTCCGTTTCAATTCGAACCAACATAGCATCCCGCTTATAAATGGTACGTTGCCCCCCCTGAAATGGATAAACCACTGGCTCTGGCAGCGGACAACTGAGAAGATGCGGTTCAATTGATTTAATGATCATAAAAATAAAAAGACTTCCACATTCGCCGTACATCGGGCTCACCGGTTCTGTGACCTCTAAAGGTCCAGGTGGGTACCCTCGCAACGCCCTTAGTCTTCCGATTTACGGCCTGACTGCAAACGCCTGTCGATAGATTCCCCTAATGAGTGGAGTAAGGAAAAGAACCAATGAAACTTCTCGAACGATGCAGAAGTCTTAAGATATTAAGTTACTCGAATCAATCTTTTGGGTCAAGTCGTGGATTCTTAATTAGATGAACCATCTATCGTATGACGGATAATCGCAACCTTTCGCGAGAAGAGAATATCGAACCCAAAACTTTTCTTTTGCTTCAGTTCTGCAATCTTTTCTAAAAGTTCCGGTTCTTTGATATCGACTTCTCGAAGGAGAAGATACTTCGATGAATAGTCCTCGAGCACTCCACTTTCAAAAATGGATCCGTTAGTTCCTTTTCTTTCGATTACCACGCGACTCCCCCTGTACTTTTCAAGAATGGGCTCCCATGCATTTGGGACGAGTTCCGTTAATCCGGAACGAACTTCTTCAATTCGCTTATTAGAATCTTTGACTTTCGAAAGAGATGTATCTTTGCTCAATGCACCTATTATCGCTTTGGCTGCCTGCCCAAAAGCATCCTTTAGCATGTTATAAAAAGTGAGCATAAGCCTTTGACTTTTTTGCAAAAAATTAGGGTGCAAAATTTTATGCATTTCCTGCGACCAAATAAAGCCGGCACGGGTTTCAGGGTCAGGTGCAGGGCGAATCAGATACGGGATTTTTTCAATCTCTGCTGGATGAAGGACAAATGAGTCGATCATACCAATATCCTGTTTAATGTTTTTGGAATATAAAATTTGTATACCCTGTGCGTATACGCTTAGAACACCTTCAATCATTGAACCGCTTAAGGTGGGTATAATTGTGGTCGATCCTTCAAATTTCTTCAAACAGTGATCCTTTGCTCGCCTTTTAAGAATCGTACCCAATAAGGCAGAAGCGAAAAGAAAAAGTAGTGGAAGCCAAAATGCCAAAGTGCCCATATTTTTTCCCTAACAGAAGATTTGATAAAAACGAGCGAAATGTTAAAGTCTTGCATGAATGCAATTGGCTTGTTTGCATGTAAATAAAGTTAGCCCTTTGAAAATATTCCCTTACATTTTGCCCCTGCTTGCTATTATTTGCCTTTTCGGATGTGGAGAAGAACCATCATCCCAAAAGGAAAATATTGTTGATAATCAACCCTCAAATGTACCTGTAGACATCCCTGCAGTTCAAAGCGTCAAGTTAAGTCCACCTAATGTTATTGTAGAAGAGTTAGACCAATCACAGGAATTTTATAAAGAACAACACACAACTAGCTTTAGTTATGTGAGAAGGAAAAATTGGACTAGTTACACAGCTGGTAAAAATGGTCTGCTTACCAAAATCTTATTGTTTGGGAAGGCAAATCTTTTGGAATCACCGCATTATGGTTTATCAATGGGTGGCTTTGTAAGAGCCAAAACACCTGATAGCGGGCCTAAACTGGGAGAATGGAATATTTCTAGGGAAGAAATCGTTTCGCAACTTAGTTCCCAAGGTTTACAACCACGGCAAGCTGGCTGGATCACCATCCAAATGTTGGGAGATATACCACAAGTCAAAGGAGTTCAATATTTCTTGGTTTGTGATTACATTACTGAGGGAAAAGCATGGTTTGGGGAATTTGCATTTGCAGAAGCTAACCCTTACACTGCTGGAAGTCATTGGCTCAATCCAAACCACGACCTAGTAATGCGTACCTATGTTGGAAAAACTGACGAACTTCTCAAGGATATGCAGATAGGTAGTTATGACATAATCGGTAAAAATACCCAATCAGAAGACTCTTTGCCTGCACCGATATCACAAGACTTAAAAAAATCATTTCAAGAACCTACACAAATTCAAAAAAATAACTCTTCTAATAATGATAATTCTCCTGTGAATCCTCAGGAAAATACAACTAAGGAAGCAAATACAACGGACAAAAAGAGCATGTTTGACCGTTTGTTTAAGAATAAAAAGTAAAACGGTAAATTTGGTACCAGAGGGCGGACTTGAACCGCCGACCTTCGGGTTATGAGTCCGACGCTCTAACCAGCTGAGCTACCCTGGCACAAGACTTTCATAATAGTTAGCCCTTGCAAATCGTCAATGATAAGAATGTTTTGTCGCAATCTCTTTGATCTTTTTTCCAATATTATTAATTTGATGTGATAATTTGAAATGAGCAAATCAAACTCAAAAGTATTGATAATAGACGATGATGCGGAAATTCGTTACTCCCTTGACCGTGTCTTGAGTACACAAAACCTTCAAGTGATATCATCGGATTCAGGAGAAAAAGGCATTGAAACAGCCAAGACAGAGCAACCTACACTTATCTTTTTAGATAACCGTATGGGAGGGATTTCAGGAATTGAGACCCTCCAGCATCTTCGCACCGCTTCCCCTCAATCATTAGTTATTTTAATGACAGCTTACGGCACCACTCAGACAGCTATTGAAGCAATGAAGCACGGTGCATTTGATTATGTCTTAAAACCTTTTAATCTCGAAAAGCTCAAAGAACTGGTTGGAAAAGCACTTAAAGCAAGTAAGGATTCTGTAAGCTCAGAAGAAGCCTATGAACATTTGCTTAATTCTTCTGACTACGCAGAAGGAATAGTAGGTAGCGGAGATAAGATGCAACAAGTCCTGAAAAAAGTCGGGCAAGTTGCCGCATCCGAGGCAACCGTTATGATAACCGGTGAAAGTGGTACAGGTAAAGAACTTGTTGCTCGTTGCATCCATAGACATAGCCATCGATCGTCTGCTCCTTTTCATGCGGTAAACTGTGCTGCTATACCTGAAAATCTAATTGAAAGTGAATTATTTGGGCATGAAAAAGGCTCATTTACCGGGGCAACAGAAGCCAAAGCAGGACAATTCGAGCTATGCCATATGGGTACACTTTTTCTAGATGAAATCGGTGATATGCAACTACCAACCCAAACAAAGATTCTACGAGCAATACAGGAGGGAGAAATACAAAGAGTTGGAGCAACCAAAATCAAAAAAGTGGATGTGCGTCTTATTGCTGCTACTCATAAAAATCTTGAGCAAATGGTAAAAGAAAAAATGTTCCGCGAAGATCTATATTATAGATTGAATGTGGTTCGCATCGAAACACCGGCACTCCGTGAAAGAATGGAGGATTTACCAGAGTTAGTGGACTTCATGCTGCAACGATTGAACAAAGAAAAAGGAACAGGAACGGCAGAAATATCAAAGGAAGCTATGGAATTACTTGGGCAATATGATTGGCCTGGAAATGTGCGTGAATTGGAAAATGTTTTACATTCTGCTTCTGTTGTTTCCAAAGGTAAGAGAATTCTCACCAAAGACTTACCAAATAATTTAGCCTCAAAAATTGAGAATGAAAACTTTGCGATATCAAATTCTGAGATTCCCGCATCTCAGCCAATTGAAAGCCAGACAACAAAGGGAAATACAAAAGATTCCACATCTACAGATACCCATGATGAATCATCTGGAATGAACTTTGGCCAGCTTCATAAAAGAAAAAGTGAAGATGATAATCTATCTACCGCTCCTAGTTCAGTCAGCAGTCAAGAATGCTTTGATATGGCATATGCTTTTGCCCGAAAAGAAACTGACCGAAATCTAATAGAAACGGTTGAAAAAGAAATTATACAAAGAGCTTTGAAGGAATGCGGTGGCAACCAGGTAAAAGCATCAGGACTACTTGGTATCACGCGTGCAACTCTTCGGAAACGTATTGATGTATTTGAAATTCGATATTAAAATTCTAGATTAGAAATATATTTTTCTATACGAACTTTACGTTCGAGACCCTTTTTAAACTTTTATTATGCACCCACAAAGAATCGTCATAACCGGAGTCGGACTGACTTGTCCCTTGGGTAATGATCTTCCAACCTTCCGGCATGCTCTTTTGGAAGGAAAGAGCGGTGTGGTGAAGTTCCCCGTTCGCAATATGGGCGATCAAGCAGCAGGTGTGTGTGAATTTGAGAAGACAAAATATCAAAATCGGAAGGAAATTAGAGTTGGCACTAGGGCTGGAGGTATAGGTATTTACTGTGCACATGAAGCTCTGCAAAATGCGGGGCTTTCACTCAATGATTTAAACCATACAAGGATTGGTGTTTATTTAGGGATTACCGAACATGGAAATGTTGAAACGGAGACTGAAGTCTGCCAATTAGTAGACCATTATGACGAAGATGTAAAATATTGGACTCATCACCATAACCCAAGAACTGTAGCCAATAATCCTGCTGGGGAAATTACAGTTAATCTTGGACTTACCGGACCTCACTACACAATCGGTGCCGCTTGCGCTGCTGGAAATGCCGGCATTATACAAGGGGTACAAATGCTTCGATTAGGAGAGTGTGATCAAGCTCTCGCCGGAGGTGTCAGTGAAAGTATAAGAGCATTCGGAATCTTTGCTGGTTTTAAAAGTCAGGGTGCATTAGCTTCACATGAAGATCCAACTAAGGCCAGTCGACCTTTTGACAAAGACCGTAACGGGATCGTAGTCAGTGAAGGTGGCTGTATATATGTTATGGAAAGATTGGAAGATGCTCTTTCACGGGGTGCCAATATTATCGCGGAAATTCTCGGCTACCGAATTAATTCTGACGGCACAGATTATGTCTTACCAAATCCAGAAAGGCAGGAAGAATGTATTCGTCAGGCATTGGATAATGCTGAGATTAATGCATCAGATGTTGATTTGGTGAGTACACATGCGACCTCCACTCCTCAAGGTGACGAGCAGGAATGCAAAGCTGTGCGCAATGTTTTCGGTGAAGATTCTGCAACCCTTGTGAACAACACAAAAAGTTTTATTGGCCATTCAATGGGAGCTGCCGGTGCAATCGAATTGGCAGGAAATCTTCCATCATTCAAAGATGGTATTGCCCATGCCACAATTAATTTAGACAACTTGGATCCCTCCTGTCACTTACCGGGATTGGTTGTCAATGAAGCAGTCTCAAAAGATGGAGGAATTAATGTTATTCTGAATAACTCTTTTGGTATGCTTGGAATCAATTCAGTTCTGCTCTTGAAAAAGTTTACAGGGTAAGATAGTAACTTATCTTTAGACATGACTAAGGATAAAATTAAACAGATCGTACTCGATATCATTGCTGAAATTGCTCCAGACGAAGACTTAACTGATGTTAAGCCTGAAGTTAGGCTACGCGACCAGCTAGATCTCGATTCTATGGATTTCCTAGATATAGTCATGGAACTTCGGAAACAGCATGGTATTGATGTTCCAGAGGCTGAGTACCGTGAATTAGAATCACTCGATAGTTCAGCAAATTATCTTTTGCCCAAGTTCGAGGCATCGGCCGCTGCTTAACCCTTTGCCCTCCCCTCTTATCGGAGGAGTTTTAATTTTCTCCTGAGAATTTGTGGATAGTAAAAATTACGATGTGGTCGTGATCGGAGCCGGTCTGTCTGGACTATCTGCCGCAACAAGGCTGGGAATGTTCGGAAAAAAAGTACTCCTGCTAGAAAAGCACTATGTGGTGGGAGGGTTAAATAGTTTTTACGCCAAGAAAGGAAAGAAGTTCGATGTAGGATTGCATGCATTAACAAATTTTCCATCCGAGCATTCAGGCAGAAAATCTCCCCTACTCAAATTATGTCGGCAGTTGAGGATTCCATTTGATTCCCTAAATTTGCATCAGCAAAGTCATTCAAGAATATCATTTCCCGGAAAAGATCTAGTTTTCACCAACCACTTCCCCGATTTACTTAAGGAAATCGATCATCATTTCCCCAAAAGCATGGATGCTTTCGTGAAGTTATTGGATAAAATGGATGAATTCCCCGCCTATTCTGTTGATGCACCCGAGCTCTCAACTCGTGAAATCCTTTCAAAAACTCAGATAGAACCAATGCTCGGGGAAATGCTACTGTGTCCTACCTGTTATTATGGTTCAGCCCAACCTGATGACATCGACTTCCCAACTTTCGTAATGCTCTTTGATGCAATATTCAAACAAGGACTGGCACGCCCAGAAAGAGGGATTCGAGCAATCCTTGACCCCCTCTGTAACAAATTGAAAGAGATGGGAATCGAGAGACGTATGAATACTGGAGTAAAAAAGCTCCATTCCCGAAATGATAAAATTGAAGAAATTGAATTGGAGTCGGGTGAAAGCATTAAAGCCGACCAGATTATTTCCACTTGTGGAGGAATTGAGACGGAATTATTACTTGCAGATTTTAACGGCAAAAAGAGCAATACGAAACTGGGTGAATTCAGTGTAATCGAATCCATTTCCGTAATGCAGGGAACACCCAAAGAATACGGATGGGACGAGACCGTTATATTTTTTAATAATTCGGAAAAATTTGATTATCATTGCCCGAACGAGCTTGTAGATATGAGATCCGGAGTAATCTGTATACCCGAAAACTACCAATCTCCTGAAGATACTCCCGATTTTAAATTACGAATCACTCATCCAGCCAATTTTTCGCAATGGAATGCTCTATCGAAAAAAGAATATCAGGAGCAAAAGGCAACTCATGAAAGCATATTCTTAGAAAATGCACTGCAATATTTAGATAATGCAGAAGTAAATCAGGAAACAATTTCTGATCGGATACTTATTACTGATACCTTCACTCCAAAAACCATTAAACGTTTCACCAGTCACGAGAATGGAACTCTTTATGGTTCACCCACAAAAAAGAGGGATGGTACGACCCGATTTAGAAATCTCTATCTCGCAGGAACAGATCAGGGATATATTGGTATAGTAGGTGCAATGCTAGGAGGAATTGCCATCGCCAACAATCGTATTCTTCGCTCCGACTAATCGCTACACGCAAAAATCAGTCTTTCCTGTATCTCAGCCATTACCAGATAAGCAAAATATCCAATCCGAACAGAAGATTTCTTTGCACCTATATCTACCTCTCCATTTTCGAGTTGTTCATCTGAAATTTCTCCCAAGGAAATCTCCCGCAAAGTAAGCCTGAGTTCAGTTAAACTGCGAAGCAGTTCTTCCACTTCTTCTTCCTTTACCTCCACATAACCATGTTTAAATTTTGGGTTTCGCAAGAGACGTGCCAAGGCTTTCCGATCATTTAAGAATTCTTCCTTCAGACCACTTTCCCATGCTTCCACAAAGTCTTCATCCATAGGATTAGGACAGGCATATGCCAGACTTCCGGACTTGGATGCAAGGGCAAACATCTTCTCAATTTCAGGTAAAATCGCCTGAAGTATTCGCGGATCCACTTTTATTTGAAAATCAATCACCCTTTTCCAACACCGATTGCAAACGCCATTTTTGCAATTGGTAGACATAATTTTCCGCCTCTTCTCTATCACCAATCCATAAGATTGACTTACCCAGTTCGTGAACCTCTTTCATATGCTTAATTGCTCTCTGCTCTTCAAATCCAAAAACCTTACGAAAAACCAACACGACATAATTCATCAGATTTACGGGATCATTAAGCACTATGACCTTCCACACTGGAGCCAATTCAATCTTAGATTTGGCACTTTCAATGGTGCTTGGATCATCTAATGGAAACATATTTAAATCATACAGAATTATAGTGTAATCTCCAAATTAAATTTTATTTTTCGGAGCTTGCCTGAAGGGTAGATACCTAATTTGTTATTGGAATGTTAAAAATTCCAACTTTCGTTCTAGGTGGGTTACTAATATTAACGGGTCTGCTCGGATACCTGCTCCAAGAGCCTGGTCTGTCCTTAAAGTTGACCGGCCCACTTGCAGATGATGCTCAGTTCACGCTCTCTGATGGAAATAATACCGTCGATCTAGATTTAGGATATCCCTCAAGTAAAGCAGCGGGAGAGTATGCTTTTTGGATGATACATTTGTTGAACCAAAACCACGCAAAAGATCGGGCTCAAGCCAATTATGCTGTACAGGAGGGCAATGCACCTTATGAAATCAAATCATTTTGGCACGCATCCTCGAAAGGTGATACGCAAGAAGCACTTAAAATTCATGCGGAATCGGGAAGCTTATCAGAATTACAGAATACTGATGTAAACAAATCAATCGTTCGATTTGTTTACAAAAATTTTACTGGAAATCAATCGCCTGTTACTTTGACTTCTTCAAACTGGACCAATGTTGAGTCGAAGACTCAACTAAATCCGGGAGATGCAATTCAATTTAGTAAAAGTTGGACTGCTTTTATTCCGGGAATTATTGGAATAATTCTCATCGTTCTTGTACAAGCCGCAGAGATTAAACCAAATGCAAGAAAGCATATTATGCATGTAGCCGTTCTTATCGGACTAGTTGGGTTTATCATGCTAGCATTCAGGATGTTACCAAGTGCTATGTCAGAGATGAACTGGCTGAAAGGAGAGCCTTACGGTATAATTCAGGCGTCTTCCTTGAAATCTACAGTCATGCTTGCCTCTGCTGGCTTGCTACTCGTGTTTGTTATCTTATGTGTAGTTTCCTTTATCAATGCCCGTAAGGAAATGGCTGCTCAAGCCAAAGCGGAAGCTGAGAAAAAGAAAAAAATTCTAAATAAAGTTAAGGCTAAAAACGAAGAGGCAGAGGATAAAAAGTCGGATAAGGCTGATGTCGATGACAAAGATGAAAAATCTTCTGATGGTAAAGAAAATGAAGATGAG
>JAYZJX010000043.1:0-12378 GCA_036164015.1 Verrucomicrobiota bacterium
CGTTCATCTATAACTGAATGGGTAAACTTTTTGTTTTTTAACCCTCTCGACATAATAAAATCGATTTCGACCTTGGGAAGAGTTGAGGGGAAGGTGTTTACTTTGTTCTTTGCCAGAATTTCAAACCCAGATCTACATAATAACCTAACCGACTCAGATTCTCTCCCTGCGTTAAAATCACCAGCTAAAATTACGGGAATTTGTAGATTGTCCAGTTTATCCAGAAGCGCCTTACATTGAGCAACCCGAAAGTCTTCTCGGGTCCAGTCATTATGAATTCCAACAAAACTTATCTCACCAAACTTTGAACCGGCATTTACCCGGACCTCCAGAGCACAGCGTGGCTCCGCACCTGTAGGCAATGGATGCACTTGATGTTCGATAATCGGAAATTTTGACAATACCGCCATGCCATACTCGCCTCCCTGAAAATCCATAAATTCCCCAAATCTACCCTCCATACCAAGTATATTCCCTAATTCGCTTGTTAAATCAACTGCACCGCTTCTGGTACAGTTACGATCGATCTCCTGCAGAGCAACTAAATCAGGAGAAACGGAACGAATCACCTTTGCAATCCGTGGCAAATCCACTTTTCCATCCATTCCTCGTCCATGCTTTATGTTGTAGGACAAAACACTTAGTGAATTATTCTCACCTACAGCCCTTACCTGTCTTGGCATGCAAGCAATAGATAGAGAGCAAGAAAATAAAAGGGACAAATTTCTGATTAATTTTGGGTAATTTCTCAAGCTATTAGTTGCGATCTTTTTATTCATTGAGAAAAGGTGATAACTTAGTGAAGCCAAATGCACCACAGTCATTTGCAACCAGTGCACCACCATCTGCTGTCAAGCATACATCTTCCCCTGCCCAATCGTTGTCCGTTGATCCATAAACACCTTCCCACTCCAAATTCCCCAAGGAATCCGTTTTAATTAGATAAATTTTCCATTGACCAGAAGGACCGGATGGGTGCCCCCGCCCCTCATACCGTCGTGTTTCATCCCCTGTTCCAGCCACAACCAGCCATCCACCATCTGGAGTTGCCCTTGCCCCCCATACCTCATCATGAATCCATTTTCCATCATATCCTCGGGGCTGTCCAAAGAATTTTGTCCACTGCTCTACGCCCTTTTCATCAAGTTTCTTCATTTGCACATCAAGGTTTTTGCTCAAAGGAGTTTTTCGCGTGTGCCCTGCCAGAAGAATTTCACCCTTCTTGTTTTGATCGAAGCCCCAGTAAATTTCTCCATACGATTTCGCCCATTGCAGCTTGCCCTCATTATCTAGAGATAAAAGATTGAAATTTTCACTTTCCTCATCCTTGGGATGAACACAAAGTAAAAATCCACTGGCGGATTGTTGGATTCGATACCCGGAAGAAGTGAAACTCGACAAATCCCTTCGCCATATCTCCCTGCCACTTGCATCTGTTTTCAAAACCACGCCACTTCCCCAGTTGAGAAATGTTCCTTCCGCCAAGCCATCCCTGTACCCAGTCAGTACGATTCCTCCATCATCAGAAAGGGCGAGTCCTTCAAAGGAATCTTCGGAACCGAGATTCCATGTTTTCGACCATAGCGTTTCCCCCGTTTTCGCTTCCACTTTGATTAAAACGGCATCAAAATTCAGGGTACCCGCAACCAGATAATTCCCATCATCTGCTTCCGCCACACAATTACCCAAGTTATATCCACGCTTTCCAAATTCTTTCTGCCAAAGCAATCTTCCTCTTGAATCAGTTTTCACTAAGAAAATTCGGGCAGACCGATCGTCCACGAATCCCGTCTCTCCCACCATAAGGAAACCCAAATCCTTGGTTTGTATAACATAATGGGGATGACTCTCTTCACCACTTCCATTGTACGATTTATGCCAGAGAACCTTTGGTGTAACTTGACTGACTCCAACCAAATCAATCAGTAAAAATATAAATAATGATATTATAAATTTCATTTTATTAATCGGATCGCATGCTTCTCCCCATGTTTTTTGAGGATACGAGTAATCCCTTTAATCGTCTCACAATCTCGGGCCTTTTGAAATACAGATTATCTGTTTCTCCCGGATCGGTTTTGAGGTTGTAAAGTTGACCAGGAGCATTCGGTGCCTTTTCAGGCAGGGCATATTGTTTAAGTCCCCACTCTCCGTCTCGGTTGTAATTACTTCCACCTGATCCCATGTGGTCAAGGTACTTCCAATCACCCTCACGGATTCCAAGGGCTAAACTGATGGTTTGGTGTAAGACATACGGACGGAGTGGCTCATTGGCATTTCCTGACAAGGCAGAAGAAATATCGAAGCTATCCTCGGCTGAATTTACCGGCAAATCATACCCCACCAGCGAAGCACATGTGGCCATAATATCAGTCTGGCAAATAATTTGATCCGAAACACTGCCAGGCTTCACCATTTCCGGCCAACGCACCAAAAAAGGTACCCGGTGTCCCCCTTCCCAGTTATCACGCTTTACGCCTCGCCATGGTCGGGCACCATCATGGTTATGCGTCTTCCTCATATTGATCACGGTAGGCACTTCCGGTCCATTGTCACTGGTGACAATGACGAGCGTATTATCCGCAATTTTCAATTTCTCCAACTTGGTAAGCAAAGCACCTACAACATGATCAAATTGAAAGATAAAGTCGCCGTGCGGACCGGCATCTGTCTTGCCATTGAAATCCTTCCCCGGAAAAGAGGGCAAGTGCACGGCTTGCAGGGAGTGAAAAAGAAAAAAAGGCTTTTCTGGTTTTTGTCTTTGGTGACGATCAAGAAATTCGAGGCTCCTTTCGAGAAACACCATATCCACCTCCTCGAGATCAAAATCCGGAGCAATCATTCCCGGACGGTTATCACGGGAATAAGGATGCTTGGGCAAAGGTCCGCGGTCGATGATTTGAGTGGGCGGTACCGGTATGCGGTCGTCATCGACATAAGCGTAGAGCCAGTCAGTGGTTGGGCAGGAAATCGTTCCGAAAAAATGATCGAAACCGCGATCTACGGGTCCGCCTCGTAAAGGTCGAGAATAATCGATTCGTTTAACCGCATCCAATCCATTCTGATGGATGGGCACTCCATCTTTGTCAAAGGCAGTTATGCCGATATGCCACTTCCCAAACATCGCTGTCTCGTATCCCTTTTCCCGAAGCATCCCGGGCAAAGTCAATCTATCAGGTGTAATTAGGCAGGGACCACCCACCCCGGTAAAGACACCCTTGTAATTCAACCGAAAAGCCATCCTGCCGGTCAGAATACTGTAACGGGTGGGCGTACATACCGTAGAAGGACTATGGGCATCGGTGAATAGCATGCCCTCCTTTGCCAAGCGGTTGCAATGTGGTGTGGGTATCTTCGATTCGGGGTTATAGCACTGGACATCGCCATATCCCAAATCATCCGCAAGAACTAGAAGAATATTGGGCTTTTCTTGGTCGTTTCCTAGAACAGGCAAGCAAAGAGAAAAAAATGTAAAAATTTCTGACAAAATAATCCTGCTGTAAAACGAGCCCGATCTCATTATGAATCTAGAGTTAAAAAAGATTCTTTATTTCCAAACATGCGAATCATTCACGAGTTCTCGGTAATGAATTTCCATGATATTCTTTAGTTCTTTAAACTTGGAAGGATTTGATTCCGCTAAGTTTTTGCTCTCATCAATATCTTTTGAAAGGTCAAACATTTGAAAGTTAGACAATTTGGCACCTTTGGCTGCTGATTCATTTTTCTGGTTAATTGTTTTGGTCTTGGGGAAATTCATCTTGGCCAGGACCTTCCACTTGCCATCACGCATCGCAACCCGGTGTTCATTCAGGGCACTATAATATACCCAAAGCAATGGCTTCTCTCTGCTTACTCCCATACCCTCCAATGCAGGGAGAAAACTGGTTCCGTCCAATTTCAGGTTTGTGGGCACCTTTGCTCCCGCCAGATCGCAAAAAGTAGGTAGAAAGTCCAATGCCGAGATCGTTTCACCACTCACCTGATGGGGTTTAATCTTTGCCGGCCAATGCATGATACCAGCTACTCGAAAACCGGCCTCCGTTGTCCAAAGCTTCATTCCCCGCAAGGGCTCGGCCACCCCGAAGGATCTACCCGAGCGGGGTCCATATCTTAGCAGCGTTTCCGGTCCATTGTCCGATGTAAAGATCACCAATGTATTTTGGTCCAATTTCATGGATTTCAGAGTCTTCAATAATTTACCCACCGCAGCATCCAGATTTGTGACATTGGCAAAGTACTGGGCCTCATTATGATTTCGAGCAATCCCGTTATATTGATCCACCATATCTTTTGGCGAGGCGACCGGTTCATGCGGTTCATGAAAAGAAACATACATAAAGAAAGGCTGTTCCTTTTTCTTCGTCTGCTTTCCCTCTAACCAATCCAAAGCTTCGTCCACCACAAGTTGACAACTATATCCGTTTAATTCTCCGACTGGCTCTCCATTACGTACAAAGTTATTTGGGTTTTTATGAGATGGACTGGCATTATTCTGGGTGGCAAACCAATGATCAAAGCCAGCATCATTAGGTTGGGGTTGCCAGCGGGAATTAAACTTTCCGTTGCAATGCCATTTCCCACTCATACAGGTTGCATATCCGGCTTTTTTCAAAAGTTGAGGAATAGTAACCTCCGACTTACGCATGTGGACATCTCTCCCCCCAGGAATCCAATCGTAGACACCTGCACGGTTAGGGCTTCGACCTGTCAGCAATCCCACTCTTGACGGAGAACAAACTGGAGCGGTGGAATAAAAATCGGTAAATCGTATCCCATCTTTTGCCATTTGATCAAGGTAGGGTGTTTTGATTTTAGGGTGACCGTAACAGGCCAAATCCCCGTAACCAAGATCATCGCAGAGGATCACCACAATATTGGGCTTACCTTGTTTTTCCGCTTGAAGGGAGCAAAGAAAAAAGAAGGGAGAGATTAAAAAGAGAAGTAAATTTCTTGCACAACATTTCATGCAAAGATGAAAAAACACACAACCGGAAATGTCGCTACAAAACTTTTAACATCTACTATTTCCTTGATTCAACCTTGGATTTATCAATGAATAAAACTTTCACAGAATCGCCCTCAGTCTCAAACATTTTAAAATTGTCATGGAAATCAAAAACAAATCCAAAGTGAAAATCGGGGTCGTACCCACTCATCTTATGTTTGTCGGTGCACTTGCCCCGGATGAATCCGGGAAGCTTCCCCGTACCCGCTCAGGCGATCTTAAAATTGTATCAGGCATGCGCCTGCTCTGCCGCACCTCCCCTGTCAAACTCAACACCGTACAGGTAACTCTCTTTCCGGGCACCAATGCCAAGGATTTACAGGATATGTTTAAGGGTCTCAAATCCTTGAAACTAGAAGTTCATTTGATCATGATGGTGGGGGGAGCCAATCCGCTCAACCCCAAGGACGAAGACGCAGTTGTTGGCATGCTCAATTCCGGTCTTGAAGTGGCCAAGAAGTACAAGGTGAAACATGTCTCCTCCACCTCGTTTGAAGAGTGGCTCGCCGGCAAAAAGTTAAAAGGCAAGGCATTCGACGCGGCAGTAAAGCAGGTGATCAGGGTCCATGCCCGATGCTACAAGGAATCTGCACTGGACAAGAGCCCGATCGAAGCCTGGCATCTCGAGTTTCTACGCGGGGTTGAATTCCAAAACTTTACTAATGCCGCTAAGGCTGCCAAGGTGGTAAACGGGATCAACAAGAAGATCAAAAAGAAATTTTTCAAAGTTATGATTGATGCCGCCCATTGCGGAGATTCAGATCTTTCCATTGCGGAAAATGAAAAGGTTATTAAAGATTTAGCCAAAACTGATGCCCTCGGGATTTTCCATGCCTCCGCAAAGACTACGCGGGGATGTCTTTCCACCGATGACGGATGGATTGGTGCCCTACTCGCCGCTTATGCCCCAACCGGTATGTTAAAGCATGTTTTTGTGGAACTCTTTCACCATCAGGATCCTGCTTTGGAACCACTTCGAAAGGCAGTAAAGGGACATGGAGTGGATACAACCGACGGTAGAACTTACAACAAAACAGTTACCGATGGCGTCATTGAAGTCACCCACCGCCTAAATAACTTGGCAGCCCGCAAATTGATAAAATAATATTTTAAAATGAAGACTTGAAATGAGGGTTCGCTAAAGGCAGATATTTTTCCCTAATTTGCCTGAAATCTTTTTATGGATATGAGGTATATGATGATCAAATTCATAAGCTTAATTACATTCGCAATCCTTGCGATTTCTACCCATGCCGCTCAAAAAGTTACGATAACCGGAAACGATACCATGCAGTTCGACAAAAGGGAATTCACGGTTAAATCCGGAGAAAAAGTTGAACTCGAATTTAAAAACATTGGAAAACTTCCCAAGATAGCAATGGGACATAACCTAGTAATACTTAAGAAAGGTATTAGCTCCTTAAAGTTTGGACAGAAAGTTATGTCAATGGGTGCAAATGCAACAAATCCCCTTCCTGAAGCAAGCATGGGAGATGTAATTGCCGCCACAAAGCTGCTTGGTCCTGGTGAAACAGAAACCATTATTTTTACCGCACCCGAGCCAGGTGATTACCAATTCGTTTGTTCTTTCCCAGGGCACTTTGCTGCGATGCGCGGAATTATGGTGGTTAAGTGATCTACCCTCCAGCCAGTCATTCGCCAAGTGCACACTAGAATTCAGCTTCTGTCCAGAGGGAGTTGCGATTTATCTCCCTCTTTCTGTATTCAGTAATGTCTTTGGGTGTAACTGAGTCAGCTTTATTTCCCCACGCATTACGAACATAGGTGAGAATATCAGCCAACTGATCATCCTTCATAAATCCATGGGGAGGCATGACTGGTGGAACTCCAACAACAGGTTTGCCATTTACTTTGATCGGTCCCATGAGCCCGTGCACAGCAACCCCGATCAAACGTGATGCATCTCCGGTGACCCAATCACTCATAGCCAAAGTGGGTGCCATGTTCGGTAGTCCTTTTCCATCAGCCTGGTGGCATGCCCCACAACTTACCGCATAGTGATCCCGTCCTTTTCGATAAGCACTGAGTAAGTCCTTATCCTTTTTAACCCAGTCGGCTTCTTTATCTTTGTATACTTTTACTGCTCGAGAGGGATAACCGGATTTGCTTAGCAAGCCAGCGTAAGAAGCAAGAGTCGATGGAATCTCTTTGCGGGTAGAAATCTTTTCCGCGGAAGGCTTGAATTCATCGGGAAAGAAATCCGCAACTCCTTTGCTTTCACCGGCCAAGCGAAGACCGGTCATGGATACAAACCAATCATTATCGTCGATCGCCAAGGCAACGGTTGCTTCTTTCAACGCCCCGAGACCTGCAAGTGCCCACATGGCATGTACACGTCCATGAGAATTCGAGGCTTTGCTCTCCGCAATTTTTTGAATCTCAGAAGTAAGATCCTGACGGTCCCCCTCCACGATTCGTTTTTGTGCACGCAGACGCCACCAAAGATAGGGATGGGACAACCCGGCAACTAATCCATTGGGAGTAATTGCCTTTTCGTAGTTTTCAGGAACGATCCGATAAATTCGACCCAGACCGATGGGTTTATCAAGCTGTCGCTCGGCAGACTGACGGCGGAGATAAGATGTGAGGTATCTTTTGTGTTGGATGACTCCCCTGTAAAAATCTACAACATATAAACAGCCGTCAGGACCCATCGATGCATTGACCGGACGGAATCTTTCATCTGTACTAGCAAGAAATTCCCTCTCTTTCCAGATTGCATCGGGATAGAGTTGATGAACAAATTTGTCCGAGGCAGGAAAAGGTTTTTCAGGTAGAAAAGCTCCAACAGTATTAGTTCCCGGAGACATCGAGAAGATGGCACCTTCCCAGTCTTCACCGTAGGCACCGTGACTGTGTACCGCCAAACCACTGATAGTCGTCACGCTGGCCACGCGACCGTCTTCCAAAATTCTCCCTGGGCGATAGTTTCGATTCAAAGCTGTGTTTGGACGAATTCCATATACTCGATTCGTCGGAGCTTTCACAGTAGAGCTTTTGCTTGGCCATTGACGATCGTAAGTTGCCCAGTCCACCTCGAACCAGTTGCTATTTGCATTAAAGTATAACCGACCGTAGGCATCGCTTGCCATCCCCCATTGCCCTCTTCCCTTTGCTGGCATCTCAATCAGTTTTCCTCTTCGCCAAGCAAGTTTACGGGAAGACTTGGAATTATACATCCAGTTATCTAGGCCATAATGCAGTGCATTTTCCGCATGCTCAATATTGCTGTGTGCAGCAGAAGCAAAATCAATAAGTTTTTCCCGTTCATCGCACCGTAAATCTCCGTCATTGTCTTTGCATAGCCACAAAGCTCCAGACTCGACCACTAATACACCATCATCCACAAACGCAATGCACCTTACATTGATCATATCATCAACAAAGGGAGTAGCCTTGTCCATGATCCCGTCTTTATCTTTATCCTCAAGCACCATCACCCGACTCATTCGTTCATTTTCTCCGGTACCATCTAAATCTCGCATGTAAGTGCGCAGTTCGCCAACCCACATTCTGCCCTCATCATCCCAATCCACGAATACTGGATCCTTAACCATAGGCTCAGATGCCACCAGTTCCACTCTGAACCCGGGTGCCACTTTGAATTTCTTAAGGGATTCCTCGGCAGTAAATACTGGAACGACATCGGGAGACCATTTCTTCCAGTTCAATGATGAAATGATGTCTTTCTCATTCGCCTTGTCTCCATTTTGTGAAAGCAGGGCAAGGGAAGAAAGTAAAAAAACGAAAAGAGAAATAGTTTTGGGAAAACTCATAAAATATTATCTTAAGCCAATGTCAGGGAATGCCAACATTAGAGTCTTGTGAATGATTAATTATTTGGGCATAAGAACTTTGGATAAATAATGTCCTACACCTCATGAAAGTGTCTTATTTCACCTGATGAATACTGTTGTGTATTACCCGATTGATACCGTTTTCGAATTTGCAACTAATTTCCATACACCATGTAGGCTCAAGTTCTGGAACTTCAAGTTCCAACCAGTCTTCGCTAACCTTGTAACCTAAAACTTCCAATTTCTTGGTGTCGTAATGCTTTGATCCGTAATTTCTGGTGCGTTTGAGGTCCCATGTACTTACCTCAAAAGCACCGCCTTGAGGAAGTTGATCACTGAACCGTATTCGAAGCTTTTTGTTTCTGACCTCCAACTGCGTTGGCATGTATGCGGGTTGCTCCATTTTACGGATTCGGTAAAATCCACCATCTTCTCTTTGGCTACCTGCCCAAGCGAACATTCCGGCAGCAAATAAATCCTTGCTTTTTGGATGGAAACGACCCCGATGAATACCCGTTGGTAAACGATCAATAGGGAAGGAGCAAAGTCCGCCCTGAGCCTGCCCATTCAATACCTCGTGAGGAACGAGATAAACCATTCCATACCCATAACTGAGGTTGAGTAATTTACCATTGAGTTCTCCCCAACTGCCATTTTCTGGAACCCATAGAAGCTCGGCTGGTGAACGGTCGAAAGCATTGGTAATCCATGCTAAAGGTTGTTCCATGGCAGTGTCCGATGAATCCTCAATATCGTGATACCCCATCATGTTTCCATAAAAACCACCCTCTTTGACGTAATTGATTCGATTCTTCGGATTCCAATGCCCTTCCTGGTCTGTAACAATCCAAGTTCCATCAGGGTTTATACAGACGCCGTTTGCCGCTCGGAACCCAGTGGCCACAATATCGGTTTTTTTACCATCAGGGGAAACACGCAACAGGGTACCGTGGTGAGGAACAAGAGCGGTTTTTGCGTGTCGCGCAGATTTTGCATAGTAAAAATTGCCCGCATCATCTGTTTGAAGTCCCATGGCAAATTCATGAAAATGCTCAGTCACCTGATGATCGTTATTGAAGCACTCAATCCAATCGATCTCAAGATCGCCGTTTAGGTCATGTAAACGGGCAATCTGATCTCGACAAGCGACATGAATCACCCTATCGACAATCTTCAATCCAAGAGGTTGAAAGAGGCCGGAACATATTCTTCGCCACTTCAGTTCTTCTAGGTCGCCAGTTACTCCATCCACCAGCCAAACATCTCCCATCCAAGTACAGACGGCGGCCCGATCTGGATTGTTAGGGTAAAAATCAAATCCTCCGAGCCGCATCCATGAATTCCACGGATTTTGATCTTTATTGGGCACGGTAAGAACATCAACTGCAAAGGGATCCTCCTCATTGCCTTTTTGACCTTTCGTAGTGATAACCTGTTGCCCGAAACGCGAGGGTCCTCCTATGGTTAGACCAAGAGGATCTATCGGATCGGACAAAAGACTTGCTACTGTTGATTCATCAGATGAGGAAAAACCCAAGACAAATAACTGTGGTTGTTTGGATGATTTGATTTTCAGACAGATGAACCCTTCCTCTTTAACTATGGATGCGAGATTAGTGCCTTTGAGGTCGAAGCTTAATTCGCTTTTTTCGTGATCGAGTCGTGAAACCAAATCGTCTTTTCCCGGGCTAATGCGAAAGGTTCTTGTGTAAACAGAGCCCTTTCCATACTCAACATATCCAGGAAGTTCGTGAATCTCTCGATCCCCTACCCGGTAATGAATTACCGCCCGGTCATCATTTTGAAAAAGACCAAGGTATTTAACCCAAGAACGGGGTAACGGCCCAAACCTTCTGCCATCCCTGCCAATAATCCTTTGGTCAACCCAATCTCCAGAACTTGGATTTCGCCAAGCTGGTTGATCAGGAGTAATAAGTACTGCATCACCCTTAATCGAAGTGTGCGTACCATGGGAACCGTCGAAGGCAATCCCCCTCCAATCGACGAATTCCCCTTGATAGGCAGCTGCAACCCTCATGGTATCTTCATCGTATATTAACCATGACTGTCCTTTGGAAACCCCTCCAGAGCCGCCGTCCAGACGAACTGCGATTCCTTTCTGGGCAATATTCCATTCAGAAGGGGATTTACCCTCATTAACTTGATAAGTCCAAAAGAGAGTTGGACCAAAATCCATTAACTCATAGGGCTTGGAGCCCGATATCGGTTGTTTGACGATTGTTTCCTTAAAGCTTGAAAGTTTAGGGGGAAGTGAAGCTAGGTATTCCTCAGTAACATCGAAATATTGTTTTGCATTATTCGGCTTAACAAGACCTTCCCGGATATAATGAATCAATGCGTATTTATCCTTAATCGAATATTGGGGTTGTGGAATCATTTGCCCATATCCTTTGTCGAGCGTTTGGAACATGCTCCATGGATCGGAACCATTTCTGAATTCTCCTGAGTGAAACTTAAGTGCGGTCGGTAAGGATCCCTCTTTCATTGCATTGCCGTGACAGGTAATGCATAACCCTTCGTAGATCTTTTTACCGCGTTCCAAAGCAAAATGATCTAGGTCTGAAATTTCTCTTGCATGATCAGCTTTCCCAAGATCCTGAACCCATGCGTCCTTAAATTTAATTTTTTTTGGGTTGGAGATCTCAATAGTTACAGCAGAACCAGGAAAACCTTTGCCGGAAACTCCATTAACGGTTTTTACTGCTCTCATGTTGTAATCACTTGCCGGAAATTTACTCGGTAAAAGATAACCAGAAAGAATGTTATTAATAAGCTTATCAGACAGAGGACTTGTCCAGTATTTTAGATCAAGAACCTTTCCCTTGTTAAGGGGCATAGCAAAATCATCCGCTCCTTTGGCAATCTTGAATACATGACTCCTTGGATCGGGCTTCCAAAAGTTCTTCCGTGAACCGATCAGTTGGCCATCCAAATATAGTTCCACCTTTTTATTTCGAGAGTGCAGGAGAGCCGTTTTCACCTTCCCATCATTTACTCTAGTGCCTCCTTGGACAGCACCTAGCCATCCGATGTCATAAACTAGCATTTGACCTCGAACAAATAATGCCTTACCTCCCGGAGACCACGGACCTTTAGACGCACAATTGGCAAAGATGGTTCCACTGCCCTTTGTCTGAAATTGAGTCCAAACCGTAAAATCCTTATCGAATCTCGGTTTGCTAGAATTTGTTGTCTTATTCTCAGGATAGATTACTTCATGGGCTTTACCGTTCAAATAAGCTTTGATGGAAAACTCTCCGCTTAAAGGATTTTCATAATGAACTGCCAAAGTGTTTTCCCCTTTTGGCAACTTAACGACATGACTGGAGGAAAAACGAAGGGTTTCATCATTTGTCGAGTTATAGGAGAGATAAGCCTTGAAGTTACTAAAAGGCCGACTTTTACCAGAATCGGTGAAAAGGGGAAGTCTTCCCTGATCTTTAGTCGTACGGGCCGGTTGCTCTTGTGCGAATGTATTGAAGGAAAGTGAGGCAAACAGGAAAAGAATCTTAAGTTTCATTGGCGTTGTCT
>JAYZJX010000044.1:0-12655 GCA_036164015.1 Verrucomicrobiota bacterium
TTGGCTATCAAATAGCCGGAAACCTTCTCGTCAAGCAATGAAGGAACGCCGAATGTCGACGCATGAGCACGATGAGCTGTCCCGAAAGCATCATTCACATAAACATCTGCAATTTTTGCTAAACTCGCAGCAAAAGTATCATCGTTATTAGTCTCACCCTCGTGAAACCTCAGATTCTCTAATAATGCGACTTGGCTGTTTTGAAGTGAATCAACTGCCGATTCAATATTCTCGCCAACGCAATCATCAAGAAAAAGTACTGGTGCACCAAGCTTTTGAGCCAACAGCGGTGCAACAGGGGCAAGGCTCATGGACTCATTCCTTTGCCCTTTAGGTCTGCCTAAATGGCTAGCTAGAATAATCTTAGCACCTTTAGCCCGTAATTCTGTGATGGTTGGCAGAGCAGCATTTACACGGGTTTCATCTGTTACGCTACCATCAGCGTCCAGGGGAACATTAAAATCAACTCGAACGAAAACTTTTTTACCTTCGAGATTTATGTCATCAATAGTCTTGACCTTAGCCATCTTGCAATAGGCGTAAATATAAAGAAGTTTTTGGAAGAATGTTAAACGTGTACCGCAACTTTCTTTAGAAGGTCTATGCAACGATTACTGTAACCCCACTCGTTATCATACCAAGAGACTAATTTAAAAAAGGTGTCACTCAGTCCTATACCTGAACCGGCATCAAAAATAGAAGATGCGGGGCAATGAATAAAATCTGCGGACACTACTTCGTCTTCTGTGTATTCTAATATACCACTGAGTGAACCGGATGCCGCTTCTTTCATTTTTTGACAAATTTCTTCATAGGAAGTTGGCTTTTCGGTTTTAACCGTAAGATCAACTACTGAAACAGTGGGGGTTGGCACTCGAAATGCCATACCTGTCAACTTCCCTTGAACTTCCGGTAAGACTAAGCCAACAGCTTTCGCAGCACCAGTTGTAGAAGGAATGATGTTGATTGCAGCACCGCGTCCACCCTTCCAGTCCTTGACAGAAGGACCGTCAACTGGCTTTTGGGTTGCAGTGTAACTATGGACAGTTGTCATTAATCCTTCTTTAATTCCAAAGTTTTCAAGAACTACCTTTACCATAGGAGCCAAGCAGTTGGTGGTACAGGAAGCATTAGAAACGACATGGTCATCTGCATTTAATTCTTGGTCATTTACACCTAAAACAATTGTTTTCACATCACCCTTGGCAGGGGCAGAAATGATTACTTTCTTAGCACCAGCTTGTAAATGACCTTCCGCGGCTTCCTTCTGGACAAATAAACCAGTGGATTCAATTACAATATCAACGCCTAAATCTCCCCATGGAAGGGATGATGGGCCCTCACGGACAGCAAGGCATTTAATTGTATGTCCATTCACGACAAGACTATCTGGTGTTGGTGCTTCAACAGTACCGGAAAACCGACCTTGTGTGGAATCGTATTTTAAAAGATATGCTAAGTTATCAGAAGGAACTAAGTCATTTATAGCAACCACTTCAAAGTCTTCACCAAGGAGACCTTGGTCGACAAGAGCACGAAAAACCAAGCGACCAATTCGCCCGAAACCGTTAATACCTATTTTAGTAGCCATAATAATTTATAATAAATTTTGAGTAGTATTTATGAGAAATACTCTCAATTGAAGAAAACTTTATAAATGGCAAGGTTATTAACCAGCAAAAACAACAAAAAATATGTTTATGTCATTAACCTTCAAGGATTTCACAAAACTCATCCGTTTCCTTCAATGTCTCAACTGATTGTTGCTGCAAATATTTCACATGTTCAGATGATAAATTAAGGCGATGAAACAAGGCATCAGAAGGCATTTCCGGAGAATTATGACCGCTAAAACCAAATTCATTAAATTGAGCCAGCCAATTTGCTACTATTACTATATCAATGAGAATGTGTGCCTCAGAAGAAGGTACGCCATTTCTTCTCTCCACTTGATATTCATGGTGCCACATGACCACACTCTCAACCCACGCTGACAACCCCCAATTCTTGCATAAGAGATAACCTAGGTAATCGTGGCGAACACTTTGATTGACCAGTTCGGCCTTAAAAAAACTTATGTCTTTTTTGATAGCGAGCTTGGAGTCAGATGAAAAATAAGAAGTATTGTCAACCTCGTCCAGCTTGTATCTAGCTACTTTACCAATGTCGTGAACTAGGCCGCATGTGTAAGCTGTTTCATGCCAAGATTTGCCCAAATACTTTGCTACTTCTCTTGCGATAGAAGCCACTCCAAGACTATGCTTCCACAGTCCAGTCAAGCTAAACTGATCCTCTTTACTATTTCCAAATAGCTTGAAGACTGAATTATTAAGCACAACATCTTTAACCTTATCAAAACCAACGGCACCAACGGCAGTGTTGACATCTCTGACTCTTGAACCTGCACCGCGATAAAATGTGGTGTTCGCGACACGAAGTATTTTTGCGGCCATTGTTTGGTCACCACGAACAACATCTTCAACAGCCATAGTTGAAGTATTGGGATTTTCTAAAATATTAGTTAATTCATTTACTATTGTAGGAAGCGTGGGGAGATCACGTTGAATTTGATTAATAAGATAGTCGTAGTTTATCTGAGTCATTATGTATTAAATTTGTGCAGAAATTGAAAATAAGAAGTTTTACCATACCGCCATATCTTTATACTATTACTTCCCGTAGAGAAGTTTTCTTCTAAACGCAAAACTAATAAAAAAATTTAAAATACAGAAGATTTTAAAGAGATTTTTATAATCCGAGACTTTATTTGGTGAGTTCAAGAAAATATCAAATACTCCAGTACCGCTAAAATAAACACTCCCTTTGTGATTTAATAAAACATCTCTCACAACTCCACTGGGTGATATCCAACCAGACCAACCCGAGTTACCACACCTTAAAAAAGGCAGGCCAGTTTCAAGGGAACGAATTACTGAGTGAGCAGCATGTTGCTCTGCACACCCCTCTTCCCCAAACCAGGCATCATTCGTTGTTACAAAAACACAAGTGTTGTTAGATCTTGGTATGTTAGCAACGAGATCCGGGAAAATATCTTCATAACAAATTAGTGGAACCAAGTTAAAAGTCTGATTCTCCTTATTTTTGAATTTAAAAGTTGTAAATTCATTTCCCCTCTTAAAATCACCAGTCGGACCAGTAATTTTTTCGAGACCGGGAATTAAATTAAAAGGGTATGGGACATACTCGCCAAAAGGTACTAGTATTTGTTTTGCATATATCGCATTACTTAAACCTTCTTCAGGAGAAATCTTAACAACACAGTTGTAACTACCATTTTCCTTTCTTATCACCGCACCAATCAGTAGTGGAATATTGATTTCATTCACCAAGTTCTCTACCCATCCTCGATCTTCATTTATAGCGTATGGCGTGGATGCTTCAGGCCAAACAATCAAATCCGGTTCTAGGAGAGAAATTAATTTAGTTTGTCTTATTAATGAGGCTTTATGTTTTTTTGCTTCTGAAGCTATCCATTTGTCTTTTAAGTATGGTTGGCAGACACCCACTTTGAAACTGACAGTTTCATTATCATGACCAACACGCTTATCTCGGGAAAAAAGCGGGTACAGCATGAATAGTAAAAAACACAAACATACATAAAATTCTGGGCAAAAAGAATTAAAGAACCCCTTAGACGAATCACCTCTTTTCCGCACAAAAAGATGATGAATATAAAAGGCTAAACTTAAGTTGAAAAATACAAGAAAGAAAGAAACCAATAATCCACCGAACATTGGGACAAGTTGTAAAATAGCTGGCCTCTCCCACTGTGTCACTGAAAGTGGACACCATGGGAAGCCTAATGCAAAAAGGCCCCTTACCCACTCGACTAAGACCCATAGAGATGAAATCGAGATCATGTAGAATAAGCGAACAAGGAAACTCCTGTCACAAATTCGACGTAACCAAAGCCCAGCAATTAAAAACCAAGGTACCCAATAAAGTGATAACAAAAAACTGGTAGCAAGCATGCCGGGAAAGGTGACATGCCGAATCCAACCAACTAGGGCGACATAATAAAAAAACGAACTGAGGAGAATCGTCCAAAAGATTTTTGTGAAATTGTTTTCAAAATAAAACCAAAATAAGATGGGAAGTAAAAAAATATACGCGGCTTCCGGAAAATAATGAGGCGGCTGAGCCGAGAAAAGCAGACCAAAACTTGCTGAAGCAGCAAGGAACCCTGGGGCGTACTGCTTTACATTGGAAATATTAATTACTTCCCTAAAATTTGACAAGAATTTCAAGCTAATGAATTAGGATAGATATTATCTTGAAATTAATCATCAAGCATATGGAATTGCTTGTTCTGAGTTGCCATTATTTAAAAGGTGTCTTGAGAATATCGAAAAAAGTTCGTCCTTAAAAACCGCTCTTCTCATTTCATTTAGAAATGATTCTTTCCCTTTCAGTGATAGACCAACGAAGTTTAGGAATTTTTTGATTCTTGCTACCATCTTTTCTTCTTTCATCTCTGGTTTTTTTATTTCCTCAAAAAGCTCCATTAAATATTCATGAAGGTCTCCCAATGTTGGGCTAAATGGAGTTAAACCATTTCGAATTTCCCGCAATTGTCTAAAAATCCATGGATTTGCAATGGCAGCTCTCCCTATCATTATCCCTGAAGATTTGAATTTCTTATGAATTCTAAAACCTTCAAGAGCATTGCTGATACTGCCGTTAAGCAAAACTGGACATGTATTTTTGAGTTTCTTCTGTGCTTCTGTCACATATTGATATTGTGGAGCGGTATTATATCCACCTTTGACCGTTCTGACATGAAGACTTAGCAGGTTAATTCGATGTATCGCAAGTAAATCAAGTATCTCATAAAAGTGCCGATCATCCTCGAAACCTATCCTCATTTTTACGGTCAAATTACCTTTAACTTTTTGTCTTAGATGAGCCAGTAAGCAGTCAATTTTCTTAGGCGTTCGAAGTAATCCACCTCCGACATTTTTCTTGTAAACCCTTGGTGCTGGACAACCAAAGTTAAGATCGATTCCAGCAATTGGATACTTTTGTAATTCTTCAACGGTTCTGCCCATGTCCTCCAAGTTCTCCCCAATAAGTTGGGCAAAAACCGGCACTTCTGTTGGATTCTGGGTGATTGACTCTAGAATCTCCTCGTCTAACTTCGAATGAGCATGCACCCTGAAAAACTCAGTAAAAAAAAAATCAGGTGGACCGCGCCTGGCGATCGTGCGCATAAACCCAAGCCCTGTCACGTCTTGCATTGGGGCAAGTGCACTTGGACAACGGTTTTCGGGATCAAGACCAAGACCTGAGAATTCTCGTAGCATCTATTAGATAGATCCAAAAAAAGTTGTATATGGTCCAGACTTAGTCTTGTTTTTTTAAAATTCTCTCTAAAATTTCGGACATATCCTCCACATTATCGAGAACTTTTTGAGCAGCAAAAATGGGTTTATTCATTTGCAGGGCAAGAACGATTGAATCACTAGGTCTTGCATCGAGTTCTATTATTTTTTTTCCTAATTCGTTTTCCATTCTCAATATTATCCTGGCAAAAAAAGTGCCATCATCGACATCATTAATCAGAACTCTTTCAATCGAAGCTTCTAGTCCTTTTAGGATGAGTCCAATAAGGTCGTGAGTAAGAGGTCTCTCTTTCTTTACTTGATTGATGGTCATATTTATTGCATTCCCAATGGCTGGATCCACATAAATGACGAAAGTCCTTTGATCATTGCCCAAAAAAATTGCACAACCGTTTGATGTAGGCATCACCCCACGAACGGTTACTTCACTAGAATCAATATTCATGTTGTAATTATTCAGATAATGGATTTCGTTCGCAAGAACTTATGTTCAGAATTTCTTCAAATTATTCTTTGTAATGAATTATCATGAATCTTAGAAATTTGTATTTGATTGGTATGATGGGTACGGGAAAGTCTGCAGTTGGAAAAATTACAGCAGATGTGCTTGGTTTGAATTTTATTGATTCTGATCAGTTTATCGAGAATCAGTTTGGTCTGAAAGTCAGCGAGATTTTTGCAGAAAAGGGAGAACAATTTTTTCGCAGACTGGAAATGGACTTCATCACGGATGGACACCCCTCAGAAAATTCCCTTATATCCTGTGGCGGTGGTCTCTGCACTCCTAATGGCATGATCGATATCTTAAAGCAAAATGGTGTAGTTGTTACCCTTACCGCAACTCCGAAAACAATTTATGAAAGAATCAAAGAAAATAACAGTCGACCACTTATTAATGGAGCGAATCCACTAGAAAAAATTACCGAAATATCCAACCGAAGAAAATACATTTATAATAGTTCACATTATTCTATTCCGACAGATGAGTTATCCATCTCAGAAGTTTCAGAGAGGATAATCAAGTTCTATCAATCAATTTAATCTATTAAACTTGCTTTGGAAATATGGAGGAGGTTTACGCGCCTTTCCATTTCGATCAACAAATGCATGTGTGGATTTACCTCTCGCAATTATTTCATTTTCTTTGCTGACGACATACATTAAGGATAAGCGGATTTTGATAAAAGATAACAAATTCACATCAATTCTTAAATCATCTCCAAATCTAGAAGGTTTTAGAAAATCACAAGAACAATGTAAAACGGGTAAAAAGTACCCTTTTTTTTCCATTTCCCTGTAAGGAAAACCTAAATCTTCAAGAAGTTGTACCCGTGCTATCTCAAACCATGTGAAATAATTCCCATGATAAACTACTCCCATCTGGTCAGTTTCTTGATACCTAACTTTAACTTCAATAGCAGATTTCATTTTAATCGATTATTCCCGTTGCAGTCTTAAGTACAAGCTTGATTCATATGTCTTTAAGTAAACCAGAAAGAAGAATAGCCATTTGGGTTGGGGTGATTATTGGAGTTACTGCCTCGTCAATGCTATTTAAATATGCAATTCGAGAGAAAAATGAAAGGTCTTCTCAAAGGATTGGCTCTTATGATTCTAATTTCACTGCAGTGCTTCGGCAAAAATTCCCTCCTGTGCCGAAAGAAATCAGGGAAAACTTCCCCAATGGTCTCGTTTTATATCACGAATCCAATCAAACATTATTTCCTGACACTGAAGCTAAAAATGAAGATTATTGGATAATTGAAACCACAGGAGCATTTCGATCTGAAAGATTATTCATTCTGGCAAGGATTAGGCCTCATGCACAAAAGCAAACTGAAGCAAAATTTTATCGTGCAAGTGAACTGTATTTTACTCTTTCAAGTGCTAGCGATCCTCAAGAATTAAAGGATTTTTTACCTGAGAATGAATTTCGAATAATAGGCAGAAATTCGAACTCTGAAGAATTGATTATTCAGACTAAAAATTTCACTCCAAAAAGACTGAAAGAAATACTCACTAAACTACCCAAAGAAACCCCGATTATCGAGAGTATCCGCCTAGTCGAATTTGTGCAGAACAAATAATCAATCTATTTGACCAAGCATTGCTTAGAGAATAAGATGAATTGTTACCCATTATTCTTACACCCCAAACAATATTGTGAATCTATCAATTAAAGAAGCAGGAACGGCACGCCAAATTGCAACAGTCACCTTTGATGCTGAAGAAATCCAAACAAAGGAAAAAGAGGCTTGTAATGAAATTGGTAAAGTCGCCAACATTCCCGGTTTCCGTAAGGGCAAAGCACCCAGTAATGTTATTCGTAAACGATTTTCCAAGGAGCTTAATGATGAGTTGACTCGAAAACTCTCTACGGAAGCCTATGAATCGATCATGGAGAACAAAGACTTTAAGGTTTATTCGATCCTCAAAGTTGAGCCTGGAAGCATTGATACCAATTCAGGCACATCAGTTGATATTACATATGATATTGAGCCAGAATTTGAAATTCCAGATTATGAAAATTTTCAAGTTACCACTGAGCCAGTTGAGGTTACAGATGAAGACATTGATAAAGAATTAGATGCGATTCGTGAACAACGATCCACTTTTGAAGAAGTTGACCGTATTGCACAAGAGGGAGACTACATTAAATGCAGTTATGAAGGAATGCTTGATGGTTCTCCAGTTTCTGATCTGGTGCCAGACAAGCCAATGTATGGGAAGCAATCAAATACTTGGGAGGAAGCGGGTGAATCTAAAGGCATGGGCGTAGATGCAATTGCCAAAGGTGTAGTTGGCATGAAGAAGGGAGATAAAAAAGAGGTCGAAGCAAAATTTGATAAGGATTTTGAAGTCCCCCCCCTTGCCGGTAAAACAATTAAGTACAATATTGAAGTTCATGAGGTTCGAGAAAAAAAATCTCCCGAAATGAATGAAGAATTTCTTCAGACCCTAAAAGTTGAAAATCTACAAGAATTAAAAGACCGAGTCGCCACTGATCTAGAGAATAGGAAAAAAAGGGATATTCAAAATTCTAAGAGGAGCCAAATTACCCAAAAGTTCCTTGAGATTCCAGATTTCCCTCTCCCACAACAAGCAGTAGAAGACGAATCCAACATTATATTTCAATCCAAAGCACAGCAAGCAATACAACGAGGTGCAAAACAAGAAGATATTGAGAGCAAGAAAGACGAATTGTGGAAAGAGGCTAAGGTGCAGGGTGAAGCACGAGTTAAATTGACAATCATCCTGGGCAAAATTGCTGAAAAGGAAAAAGTCGAAGTTAGCAACGAGGATCTAGCTCGAGCAGCCACGCAAGAAGCCATGATGCAAAGAAAAGACCCTACTGCCTACATAAAAGAACTGTCCCAAAACCGACAGCAACTTCATAGGCTTAGACAGGATATTCTTCATGACAAAACTTTAGAACTGGTTGCAGACAAAGCCAAGGAAACCGTTGGCGAAACTGAAGATGGGGATTCTGATTAATCACTAAACTTACTACAAAAATGGGAGCTTATTTACCTTTACCATATGTTTACGAAAGAGAAGGCAGGCAAGAGCGTGCATGGGATATATACAGTCGATTACTTAGAGACCGAATTGTATTTATTGGCACTCCGATTGACGATTATGTGGCAAATTCAATCATAGCACAGTTACTTTTCCTACAAATGGAGGATCCTAAAAAAGATATCCATGTCTACATCAACTCGCCAGGTGGAAGCGTCTCCGATGGGATGGCAATTTATGATACTCTTAATTTTATGCAATGCGATATAGTAACATACTGCATTGGTATGGCAGCAAGCATGAGCACAGTTCTTCTTGCTGCAGGTACTCCTGGGAAAAGATATGCACTTCCAAATAGTCGCGTTATGATCCATCAACCAAGTGGAGGTGCGGGTGGTCAGACTTCTGATATTTCAATTGCAGCCAAGGAAATTTTGCGTTGGAGGCAAACAATCAATGACATTTTATCTAAGCACAGCGGAAAATCAGTTGAACAATTAGAGAAGGATTCTGACCGAGACTATTACATGTCTGCGAATGAAGCCAAGGAGTATGGTCTGGTTGATGAAGTAATATCGCAAAAACCAACTGAGTAATCTCAACTATGGCAAAGCCTACTAAAATAAATTTTTGCTCCTTTTGTGGTAAACCACAGGGTGAAGTAAAAAAAATGATAGCAGGCCCAGCAAGTGTTTTCATATGTGATTCATGTGTAAGAGTTTGCAAAACCATAATTGACAGGGAACTAGGCGAGCAGGAATCAAGCACGAAAGGAATTTCTGAAAAACCCATTTTCAATCTCTTAAAGCCTGATGCAATTAAAGCTCATCTCGATGAACATGTCATCGGTCAGGACCATGCTAAAAAAGTTCTTTCTGTAGCAGTTCACAACCACTACAAAAGGTTAGCTTCCGAAATGGGAGTGAAGACAGGTCAAGTGCCAACAAACCCTTTTTCATCAGATGACTTGGATGAGGTGGAAATAGAAAAGAGCAATGTTCTTCTAATTGGTCCAACTGGAAGCGGTAAAACCTATCTTGCAAGAACCCTAGCCAATCTTCTGGATGTTCCTTTTGCCATAGCTGATGCGACCACATTGACAGAAGCGGGATATGTTGGAGACGATGTAGAAAATATTGTATTACGACTTCTTCAATCTGCTGACCAAGATGTTGAAAAAGCTCAGTGTGGCATAATTTATGTCGACGAAATTGATAAGATCGGTCGAAAGACGGATAATGTTTCAATCACAAGAGATGTTTCCGGTGAAGGTGTGCAACAGGCACTTTTAAAGATTTTAGAAGGAACAATTTGTAATGTACCACCGCAAGGTGGAAGAAAACACCCGAATCAAGACTACATTCAGTTGGATACTTCTAATGTACTATTTATCTGTGGAGGTGCATTTGTTGATTTGGATCAGATCATTGAGCAACGGATTGGGAATCGAATGGTAGGCTACACTTCTGAAGTACCCAAAGACAAAGAAGACCTACTATCTGATGTCAGACCTGAAGATCTCGTAAAGTATGGCTTAATCCCTGAGTTTATTGGCAGGTTACCCATCGTCTCAGTCTTAGAAGAATTAACTCAACCTGAGTTAGTCCGCGTCTTGAAAGAAACAAAGAACTCTCTGCTTAAGCAATATCGTAAATTGTTTCTTATGGAAGGTGCTGAATTACACTTCACCAGAGAAGCTATTCTCGAAATCTGCGAACATGCCATTCAAATGAAGACAGGTGCACGAGCTCTTCGATCCATAATGGAAAATATAATGTTGGATGTGATGTACGATCTTCCTTCAATTAAAGAACCATCGAAAGTTACCATAAGTGCCGCTGTTGTCAGAGGTAAAGGTAAGGCTAAAGTATTACCTCTCAACCCCCCCAAGAAAAACGCTGCTTAAAAACTTCCTAAGGTAGCATTAGTACACTTTTTCTTGAATTATTTTGGGGATAGGAATCCTTCATGCCTTGGATGTCTACTTGAGCTGACACTCTAAGCTCCTTTTTATTACCATTATCAAAGTAAAGTGTCTCACTTTTAACTTCACCTGGTTTCACATTTCCAAGACGAAAAGTCTTTTCAAGTCCCTTGTAATTTACTTTGAGATTCATACTTTGTATCCATTCGGTGCCTTGATTTTGCACAGAAACTAGAAAGGGTTTGGTGCCAAGCGAAGTTAGGTTTTCGGGTTCAAAGTAGTAGCCCACTAAAGCCGCATCATATATACCACTTTTCTCCCGTTGCTCCACTCTTCTGATGTTTAAAATGCCATTACCAGTCCACCTGTCAAATCCTGGTTTTTCAGTTTCATCAGCATTCTCATATAATAAAGACAGTACCTCTTCACGACTTAAAAGAGGATTACGTGACATCTCAGATGCAAGTGCTCCCGTTACAAATGCAGTGGATACAGACGTTCCACTAAAATAGGCTAAATCATCATTGTCCCATGCAGTCAAAACCCCTACCCCTGGTGCTGCAATATCTACACCATTTCCATAATTAGAAAAAGAAGAAACCCTACCGTTTGCATCTATCGAAGAAACACCAATAACATCTTCATATCTTGCAGGATAAGCCAACGCAGAAAGACCATCATTCCCGCTTGCTGAAACTAATATAACTTCCTTCTCTTTAGCATAATCGATTGCGTTTTCCAAGACTCTTGACTTCTCCATTCCCCCCAGACTGAGGTTTATAATATCGGCACCTTCATCCACTGCCTTAATGATACCTTTAGCGACAGTAAAGGCGTCACCCTCCCCTTGTTCATCCAATACCTGTATTGATATGATCTCAGCAGCAGGAGCAAGTCCTAGACTGCCTTCTGCTTGTCCGGATATTATTGATGCCATACTTGTGCCATGTGCACTAGAAATATTGATCTGATCTGAAAGCATTGAAAAGTGCTTAACTGATAAGCCGTTCAAAACTGGATGTTTAGAATCGACCCCTGTATCAAGAATTGCCACACAAATGCCCTCGCCCCGATTTATGCGGTCAGGGTTGGCCCCAATCCAATTCATGGCTTCTCCTGCAAACGGCTTTTCCTGTTCGAGAACTCTTTGTTCTGGAGGGCTCGGGGAATTAAATTTAACATTACGATCAACTTTAGATGGGCCAAATTCTAAACTTTGCGAGGCAAGAAATTTATCGATGTCCACAACTTTAGCTCTAACTGCATTAATCGAAGGCAGAGGATCAATCAATTGAACACCGTATAAGTTTGGTTGCTTTAGGTAATTATCGAGGTCACTTTTACTATCAAAAATTAAAAGTATATCCCCAAGAATAGAATCTTCATTAATACCCGATAAGTTGAACCAATCTATATCTTCCTTAAAACCCTCAGTTTGTTTTGTCGTTTTATTTATATTACTTGACCATTCGACTTTATCTTCTGGGGAGTCTTGAAAACTATCCCGGGCAAAAGATTCTTTTTTTTCTTCGCAACTATTTTTCAGCAAAACAACTGACATCAATAATATGATGGCAATTAAGATGTTAAAAAATATCCTCACTATATCTTATTACACATGTGCTTGATGATTCCGCAAATCGAAAGCTGAACCTTCCGTGATTAAATCAGTTTTAGTCGTCGGGCATGGACTGGCAGGAGCAATCTTAACTCAGACTCTTCGCTTACGAGGTGTCTCTGTCGCATGTTTGGATGGTGGATTAATTCATTCAGCAAGTAAAGTTGCTGCCGGACTTATTAACCCGTACATAGGCCCAAAATTTAATATTCCAATAGATTTCAGTAACTG
>JAYZJX010000045.1:0-7566 GCA_036164015.1 Verrucomicrobiota bacterium
CTCACCATACCATTTGCGAAGTCGTGGAGAACGAAAAGTGTAATTTGAATCAATCAACTCAAGTACCGAACGATCCTCAATCAAGACGGTTTCGAAAAGAAGAAGCGGTTCCATCATCATATCCATGGTCGTGCGGTATAATGGAGCCGCGTAATAGAAATCATTATATTTCTTTTCATCAGGGACCGCAGAGATTATTCGGTCCAACTGTAACCACTGCGTGGGAAACGAATCACAAAACCTCTTGAGCTTGTGATTCAAAAGCATGCGATCCACATGTTTACTCAAGGTTTCTTCCTCGCTCAGGGTGCCATCTCTTGCGGAATTTAACAAATCCTCATCTGGTAAACTCCCCCAAAGAAAAAAGGATAAACGCGACGCTAGGTTAATATCTTCCATGGATTGTGATATTTCCTCGGTATCACCTCCATCATAGAGGTAGAGAAATCTCGGCGATGCCAGCACCGCGGAAAGTACTTCTTTCATTACCTCGCGGAACGATTTTCCCTTCGCTAGTCCGTCCATGGCATAGGCAGCATATTTGTTGACTACTTTCTTATCGACCGGTCGGCGAAAAGCATGGGTTAATAATTTGCGTAACCGTTTCCCGATTTCATCTTCTTGATTTATTTCGTTACCCGGTTCCTCGAAATAAATTTTCCATGTGCCCACATTTTTAGGGTTGAAAGATGGGCTTTGTACGATGCTTAAGCTAAGCCGGAAAAAATCCTCCATTAACAGCGGCGAAAGCGATAAATGATCTCCCTGAGTATCATAGCCATGCTCTGCCCGAAGATCCTGGGGAAAAGGAGCCACTCCATCCATTCTCGGTTCGATCAGACCGGATTTCCCAAGTGGTCGACTGCTCACTGTCATCTTGTCCGGTATTTTTCCAGTCTCCGGCTTGAAGTAACCTGATCGGTCACGCATCATTTTCTCAGGCAAAGGAAATACTTCTACTTTCAAATCCAACAGATCTTTGACCGCATTTGCATACTGGAAACGGGTCATTCTACGAATCGGAGCTTTGATAACTTCTTCGTTTGAAGACACCGCTTCCTTGAGCATCTTCTTCAATTCCGTAACGATTACTTTATGATCATTGGGAGGGATGGGATCATTCTCTTCAGGAGGCATCTCTCCAAAATCGATTACCTCAAGGACCGTTTGCAGAAGTTCGGGATCTTCTTTGATATCAGCACCCTCGGAAAAGGAGATTAAATCAACATCTCCCTTTACCTTATCCTTCGCACCATGGCACTCGACACAGTGAGTTTTAAAAGTTTCCTCGATCGAAAAAGCAATACTTGCAGATGCATGCTGGAAAGGGAGTACAAATGTAAGGCCTAAAGATAAAAGGCTGAAAAAAATTATTTTGTAAAAATGCTGAATCACTGGTCGATTTATGTAATCTATTTAAGAATTAGAATCTTTGTGGCAAACATACGAGTAAATATCGCGATGAGTACATTTTATGAGTATATATAAATTACTTTAGCATATCGATTCCTGACTTTCATTGATTCCACTAACTAATTGGATATTTGAATTACCGTGCTCATTTTAAAGTTCGTTGCTACTGTTACCTTTGTGGGATTGTAAAAAACGGCCAATGATTCATGCTTGTTAGGTAATGTTTTCTTTGGGTCAACTTCAGCTTAAATCCAACCTATTTCTTTCCCCATTGGCTGGCTACACCAACCTGCCCTTCCGTTTGGTTATTCGGGAGATTGGAGGCGTGGATCTTTGCACAACTGACTTGGTAAATGCCCGCTCCCTGATCGAGCAAAACCCCAAAGCCCTCAAATTAATTGAAACCAATGAACAGGACAGCCCCCTGTCCGTTCAGCTTTTTGGAGGAGTGAAGGAAGAAATGCGGGATGCTTCGATTATTCTCGAAGAGCATGGAGTCGACTCCATTGATGTCAACATGGGCTGCCCCGTACCCAAGGTCACCAAGACCGGGGGCGGAGCCAGTATGATGAATGAACTCCCCAAAACCCTGGAACTCATCCGTTCCATGGTCGATGCCGTCGATGTACCGATTACTGCCAAGATGCGGCTTGGCTGGGATGATAAAAATTTAACCGCACCCGATCTTGCCCGAGCCCTCGAGGATGCCGGAGTCACTGCTATCTTTGTTCACGGGCGTACCCGGGCCCAGGGATTTGAAGGGGTAGTCAACCTGGAAGGTATTCGTAAAGTCGTCGAAGCCGTAAAAGAAATTCCGGTCATCGGTAATGGCGATGTTACCACACCAGAAGCAGCTAGACACATGATTGAAAAGACCGGATGCCACGGCGTATCCGCTGGACGTGGTGCCTTTTACAACCCCTGGATTTTCCTCCACACCCACCAATATTTGGACTCTGGCATCCTGCCCCCGGAACCCAGTTTTGAGGAAAGAATCCGGGTCATGTGTAGACACTACGACCTGATGGTCGAAGTATTTGGGGAAGACCGCGGATCACTGCAATTCCGCAAGGTCGCCCCTTGGTACTCGAAACGCTTCGGTCCCGTGAAACCATTTAACACCGCGGTCGTAAAAATCAGTTCCCGTACTGATTTTGAAAAGGTATTATCTGAATACCTCGAATGGAGGAAACAATTTACTGATGAGACCGGCGAATTATTGGAACGCTATCAGATGGCACCAATGGTCGCCTCTTTCATGGAAGAAGAAGACGCCTTTCAGGCAAAGCAAAGGAAAGAGATTGGTGTACCCAAGGGCCCGGTGGAAGTCTGGTAAATTCGATTTCTAAACCCGGTTCCAGGGCATCTTGGCGATCATCATCCCCATCCCACACATATCGGTCACCCCCGCGAAGACCAATCCCGCTCCGATAAACGCGGATAGAGCAATCCCCCCCGGATGCACAAACTGCCCTACCGCTGCACCGATCACCACCAGCAAACCTGCTGCTATTCGTACCTGTCTTTCAAGGGACATCACTTTCTTACCTTCATCAACTGGTAACCCTGCCCCATGCCAGGCAGAAGTCCCACCCTCCACATTCATGATATTAGTAAATCCAGCAGCCTTCAGTTTTTGACTCACTTTGAAGGATCGTCCACCTGATTGGCAGATCACATGGATTTCCTGATCTTTGGCAAAAGGTATTTCTTCAAGGTCTAACGACTCCATTGGATGATTGACTGCCCCATTCGCATGGATGGATTCATACTCAGCAGGTGTCCTCACATCTACTAGTGGAATACCTGAAACTTGCTTTCTTTTTTCAAAACTTTGAGAAACGGAAATATTTTGCATTTTTAAAATTTAATTCAGGTTGTCATTTTTTGATAGACGAGATTGATAACTTTTGAAGATTCATGCTCACTTTAAACATATACTTCTATCTCCAAATTTCCTGCTCTTTTAATTGCATGGTGGCTGCCTCTGCCCATCCACGGTTGGCCGCCGGGCTTGCAGGACTTGGATGAAGAATTGTCCCAATCTCAATTTCCATTCCCTTAAGTGCTTCTTCAGCCCGTTTTTTGGCAAAGCCCCCTACCCCGATAAGCCACGCGGGTTCCAAGATTTCAACAATTTCCCGTAAGTGTTTATCGCAAACCTCTTCGAGAGGCTTTTTTTCGAAAGCCGGTAACTTATCGGGTGTTCGGTTCTTCCCACTCTCTTCCATAAATACAAGAGGGCAGTAATTTGCCACAAAATGATCCTCAAAAAAATCTTTGGCATGCGGAAATTTCTCCGAAAATAATCCCCATAACCTCCGTCCACTCACCTCACTTTTGGAACAGGCTAACCCTTCCACAGGACGTTTCGGATGCTCCCGATTTGGCTTTTCCACAGTGCCCTGCAATCCCATCCAGTCACGAACGGCTGGAATTTCACCAAAAGGTACCCCCGTCTGGGCCATTCCAAACGGACCTGGGTTCATCCCGAGAAACACCACTTTCTTTTTCCCCACACCTGCCAGCTTCAAGTACTGCTTATGGATCGCCCACGCATAATCCAAAGGGTTGTAAATAAAAGATGTGGGCTCCCCAAAAGACAGGGAATTTACAACTTCCGACAATTTCTTGGCTACCTTAGTAAGTGAATCGCTCATGACTGTTTTTCAAGAGGGATATCTAGAAGCATACTAAGATTCAACGCATCATTTTCTCCCTTAAAACGGATTTCCAGTTTAGGCATTGATCTAGAATTATTCTTTTTTTCATCATGGCTTAGAAGATTGAAGATTATTTCTTCTTTGGCACTTGGATCTAATGAAATATTTCTAACTTTTGGGCTTATCTCCAAATTCGTAGATTTTGGACTTACCCAGGTTAATCTTCCGTTAATTTGAAAATCAAAAGGATTTGCCAGAATTAAGGTAAGAGACTTTCCATCTAGACTGGTCTCTCTTTTAAAATATTCCTCAAATACCAGACTGCGCCAAAAAATTTGATGACTCTCGGTGGTTACATCATCCTTCATAATTCCATCGATGCTTAAATTGGCCATTCTCGGACCTTTGTCTGTCATGGTCACCCAGGTCGCATGGTCGAACTCACCAAATGCCTCCCCTCTCAACTTGCTTCCCCCTCCAGTAGTGCCAAGCGTGTAGAAAGAAGTGCCGTTTCTTTCATATTTTCCATAATGATGAACATGACCGGCAAACACATTATGACATCTACCTTTTAAAGCTTTGGCGATCTTCGGCCAACCTGTCTCGGTCTTACGAAGAATTTTTTTTCCCTTATCCCGGATCAGAATCCCCTCTTCCATTAACCAGAGAGGCTGATGCATAAAAACGAGGGTCCAACGAACTTTATCGTTTTTCTTAAGCTCTTCCAATGCCCACTCAATTTGCTCATCCTGAAGAAGGGCAGGCTTTGCCCCTGGACCACCCTGTGTATTCAGGCACAAAAAAAGAACATCTTCATAAACAAAAGAATAGTATCGAACCCCAAACATTTCGTCCCATACTTGGTCCGCAACTTCATTACCAAGGTCATGATTTCCTGGAAGATAGAAGAAAGGCATGTCAAACCCCTCAATAAATGAATTGAATTCTTGCCATTGTCCTTTGAGCTTTTCGACATTTCGATTGCCCGCCCCACCCTGGATCAAATCTCCCACAGTAATAACAAACTCCGGGCGAAGTTCATTCAGTTTACCCACCGCTTTGGGAAAAACGCCTTGCCTTGGACCACCCGTCCGGTCGGCAACAATCGCAAACTGAAAATCCTTTGGGTCATTAAGAAAATCTTTATCCGTCCAGGGTTTTTTTTCTGTATGCACGGAATGTTTAAAACTGGAAATTTTCTCTACGGCCGTTAGCAAGAAGAAACATTGATAAAAACCAAAAAAAACAATGAATAACAATCTTTTCATTAAGACATCAGACCCTCTTAAGTTTTAAGAGATTTCGCAAGTTTGATTCATTTCTTCCTTTGGCAACTCATACTTTCATAAAGAGAAGACAGAATGATTAATTATTCTGTCTGACTTACCCCATCCAGCTCCTCCCACTGTGCGTACGCCTCGAGGATCTCGTTCTCAAGTCCCTCGAGTTTTTGCTGATCTCCCAGTGGGTCGTTGCCAGCTTTTCGATAATAATCGGACTCCTGCATCGATGCGGTAATTCGGTCCCGATCCGCTTCCATCTGTTCAATCTTCTTGGGTAATTCCTTAAGTGCCTCGCGTTCCTTATTCAAGAGCTTCCGCTTCTTTGGGGATTCCGTTTCTGTCTTCTCTCTTGGCTTGGGGGTTGGCTTTGCCTTTTCCTTGGGACGGCTCATTTTCTCCAGCCAGTCCTCACAACCACCGGCATATTCTTCCACCCCACCCTTTCCATCGAGGGCGATGCTGGCCGTCACCACATTGTCGAGAAAATCACGATCGTGACTGACGAGTAAAAGCGTGCCATCAAAATCAAGCAGTCGTTCTTCCAGTAATTCAATGGTCTCAATATCCAGATCATTGGTCGGTTCGTCTAATACCAGAAGGTTGGCAGGTTGAAGAAAGAGCTTCGCTAATAGCAATCGTGCCCGCTCTCCACCAGACAACATTTTGGCCGGTGCCCGTGCGGTTTCCGGAAGGAAGAGAAAATCACGGAGATAGGAAAGGATATGCTTCTTATTTCCGTTCACTTCCACGGTATCACCATTCGGAGCGACATTCTCTGCCACCGAAAGATCTTCCCGGATCTGTGCCTTTAACTGATCAAAATAAGCAACCTCGAGTTTTGTCCCGTGATCAACCGTACCGGAACTCGGTTCTAATTTCTTGAGCAAAAGTTTTAAAAGGGTGGATTTACCGGATCCATTCAGACCGACTACGCCGATCTTATCCCCTCTCCAGATGGTGGCCGTAAAATCAGAAACTATATCCTGTGCATCCCATGCATATCTGAGATTCTTGGCTGTGATCACTTTTCGGCCGGAGGTCTGCCCCTGATTCGCACCAGAGAGATTTACCTTTCCCTGCAGATCACGACGGTCCGCCCGTTCCTCCCGTAATTTAAACAGGGCACGCACCCTGCCCTCGTTTCGGGTACGACGTGCCTGGATCCCCTTGCGTATCCAGACTTCTTCCTCCGCCAGTTTTTTGTCAAACACAGCATTGTTCTTTTCCTCAGCGGAAAGAAACTCGGCTTTCCGAATGAGAAATTTTTCGTAGCCACAGATCCAGGAAGTCAATTTCCCACGATCTAATTCCAAAATACGGGTGGACAGGGCACGAAGGAAGGCACGATCGTGTGAAACAAACAACACCGCAAACTCTCCCTTTTTAAGGAATTCCTCCAGCCAGCGGATCCCGGCAAAATCAAGATGATTGGTGGGCTCGTCCAGGATCAGCAGATGAGGATCAGAAACCAGTGCCTGAGCGAGCATTGCTCGGCTTTTGTTTCCACCGGAAAGAGTGTCAAAGGTCTCATCCGCCACCAGTCCAACCTGATCGATCACCGATGCAATCCGGTGATCGAGGGTCCAGCCATCCGTACGGTCGAGTTCTGACTGTAAGTTGTCGACTTCCTCGCTCAGTTTTTCGTCCTCTGGGTTTTCTCCAAGTTTTTGTAGAGCCACATTGTACTCCCTAAGCAGGTTTGCTTCCGGACCCAGCCCTTTTGCCACCTGATCAAAAACGGTACCCTCGACTCCGACCGGTATTTCCTGATCCAATTTTGAGACCCGAAAGCCATCCATTTTCTCGACCTCTCCGGCATCGGGCTTTACCTGCTGAGCAAGGATGCGCAGCAGGGTGGATTTCCCCTCGCCGTTTCTGCCAAGCAGACAAATCCTTTCCTTCCGGTCGATGGTAATTCCCACATCATCCAGCAGAAGAGGGCCACCAAAGGATACGGTAAGGTTACGATAACTGATCAGTGCCATAGTCGGGGAGAAGGATCAGGAACTGAAAAGATAATCTTTTACTTCGGTCAGCGTGCGGGTATTGAAAACTTCCTTAGCGGTTAGCCACCCCTTCCGGGCAGCAAGCACCCCTGCTTCCTGATAATCATAATGGTGCAGGGCATGTGCGTCAGGATTGATACAGCAAAGCAGGCCTTTCTCTGCGGCCCGTCTCCAGTGCCTCCAGTCCATATCCAAACGCAT
>JAYZJX010000046.1:0-20663 GCA_036164015.1 Verrucomicrobiota bacterium
CCACGGCTCTGTGGATCATACTCGCAGATAAGTTCAACAATCTCATCGTTTTCGTCTTTAATGACTTTTTTGCAAGTCACATAATAAGCATATTTTAGACGAACTTCCTTTCCGATTGCCATACGGAAATACTTTTTGGGAGGGTCTTCCATGAAGTCATTGCGATCGATAAAAATAGTTTTTGAAAATGAAATCTTTCGAGTACCTGCTTTTTCATCTTCCGGATTATTGACTGCATCCAATTCTTCCACTCGTCCATCTGGATAGTTGGAAATTGTGACCTTTAGAGGCTCAAGCACTCCAAGTCTACGCTGTGCACATTTATTCAAATCTTCACGAAGACAGAATTCAAGTAATTCCATTTCAATAACATTTTCCCGCTTAGCCAGTCCGACTCGTTCACAAAATGATCTTATTGCATTTGGTGTGTATCCCCGTCTTCTCATTCCGCTGATTGTTGGCATGCGTGGATCATCCCATCCGTCCACATGCCCTTCCTCTACAAGGCGTAGCATCTTTCTCTTACTCATCACCGTGTAGTTTAGATTCATCCTGGCAAATTCGATCTGCTGAGGATGATGGATTTTCAAGTTTACACAGAACCAGTCGTAGAGTGGTCGGTGGTGCTCAAATTCCAGTGTGCAAAGGGAGTGGGTAATCCCTTCGAGTGAATCAGACTGCCCATGTGCGTAATCGTAAGAAGGATAAATCTTCCATTTATCCCCGGTTTCCGGATGTTCTTGGTGAAGAATTCGATAAATGACTGGATCACGAAGATTAAGGTTGGGCGAAGTCATATCGATCTTTGCTCGGAGAGTTTTTGTTCCCTCCTCAAATTCTCCTGCTTTCATCCGTTCAAAAAGATCAAGGTTGTCTTCGATGGTTCGATCGCGGAAAGGACTGTTTCGGCCTGGTTCAGTAAGGGTGCCGCGAAATTTTCGCATTTCCTCAAAGGTCAGGTCGCATACAAATGCCTTTCCTTCTTTGATTAATTGAGTGGCCCATTCGTAGAGTTGATCAAAATAATCAGATGCGTGAAATAGACGTTCTTCCCAATCGAACCCAAGCCACTTTACATCCTTCTGGATCGCCTTGGCATATTCTGCCTTTTCCGCGGATGGATTTGTGTCATCAAGCCTAAGGTTGCAAAGCCCGTTAAATTCCTTGGCAATTCCAAAATTAAGACAGATACTTTTTGCATGACCCAAATGAAGATATCCATTTGGCTCAGGAGGAAATCTGGTATGAACCCGGCCTTCATTCTTTTGATTGGCTACATCCTCCGTGATGTGGGTACGGATGAAATCCAGATGTTTTTCTGAATCTTTTTCTTCCATGAGTCTAAATTTTCACTAATCAATGCGATTGCCGTATTGATGTGAGTATTCCTTTTCTAATTTTTTCAGTCCTTTCTTACTTAAACCCATTCCTTCTGATGCAAGTTTTTCTAATGCAGTGCGAATACGGGTCCGCGTAAGATCTGGACCGAGTATTTCAAGGCTATCAAATAACGGCAAAGAAACGCTACTGCCACTGATAGCCACAAAAAACGGAGCGAGTACCTGTTTTAGTTTTATTTCCTCTACTTCCGAAATTTTTTGGAAAAGGGCTGATAATTCATCACGGGACCATTCAGGGATCTTTTCCATTTCCCATTCGGCAACTTTTAGTAGTTTTGCCACCTCTTCACCATCAAGTTTTTCAATCAGGGATGCCAGTGGGTATTCAGGGGAATCATTGAGTAAGAATTGGGATAATGGGAAAAAATCGGATAGAGTTTCCAGCCTTTTCAAGGCAAGGGGCAGGATTTTTCCAAAAAAGTCGGGATTTGCTTTCCATTCGATCATTCTCTGAAGAACTTCTTCAGTTGTCATTTGCTCCCTTAAGTATCTTCCGTTTAGCCATTTCAGTTTTGCGATATCGAAAATTGGGCCACCCAGGCTTATTCGTTTGATATCAAAACTTTCACTCATTTCATTTATATTAAAAATTTCCCGTTGATCGGGCAGGGTGTAACCCATCATTCCAAGATAGTTAACGAGTGCTTCGGGTATAAATCCAGCGTCCTTATAATAATCAATACTTGTTGGATTCTTTCGTTTGGAGAGTTTTGATTTGTCAGGGTTGCGAAGGAGGGGGAGATGAGCAAAAACTGGAGCTTTCCATCCTAATCCTTCATAAAGTAAAATATGCTTGGGTGTGCTATTGATCCATTCTTCTCCACGAATGACATGGGTTATCCCCATGTGATAATCATCAACAATACTTGCTAGATGATAGGTTGGGAAACCGTCAGATTTCTGAATAATTTGATGATCAATTTGTCTCCATTCGAATTTCACCTCACCCCGTAATTCATCATAAAAAAGACACACGCCATCATCCGGTATTTTTAAGCGATAAACATATTTTTCCCCGGACTGAATTTTTCTTTCAATTTCTTCCTTGCTTAAGTTTAAGCAATGGCCGTCATAGCGGGGAGTTTCTTTATTTTCGATTTGCTTTTTACGAAGTTCATTCAAACGTTCAGCCGAGCAAAAACAGGGATAAGCATAACCTGCGTCCACAAGTTTTTGAATAGCTTCTTTGTATAAATCCAGTCGCTCACTTTGTCGATAAGGACCAAAATTTCCTCCACAGTCTGGGCCTTCATCCCAATCAAGCCCCAACCATTTAAGAGAAGATAAAATAGCATCTTCAGATTCTTTTGACGAGCGACTTTGGTCTGTATCCTCAATTCGCAAAACCATCTGCCCGCCGTGTTTTCGGGCAAAGACCAAGTTGAACAGGGCCATGTATGCGGTGCCTACATGAGGTGCTCCGGTGGGGGATGGTGCAATGCGAGTGCGTACAGTCATTGTATTTAGCAGTGTATATATACTAAATTCTGTATGTCTCGACGAACAAATTCGCCTCTCATAAAGCTAACTCTTGCCATTCATCAATCTTGGAAGTACCAAAACCTTTATGAAGGTATTGATTGTTGGTGCTAATGGAAAAGTGGGCACGCTTCTAAGCGGAAAACTATGGGGTGCACATGATTTCTCACCGGTTGCTTTGATTCGGGATAATCGTCAGCACACTAAATTTACGGCCATTGGGGTTCCTTCAGTTGTGGGCGACCTGGAAGAAGGTATAGCTCATTTTCTTTCTGGGTTGGATGCCGTTGTTTTTACTGCTGGTTCAGGATCTAAAACCGGCCCGGAAAAAACCATCGATGTCGATCAGAATGCCGCTATCCGTCTGATTGATGATTGCGAGAAAGAAGGAGTAAGAAGATTTGTTATGGTAAGTGCGATTGGTGCGGATCCTAATAGCCAGTCTGATCGTATCCAGCATTATCTCCGAGCGAAAGGAGTTGCGGACGAGAGATTAAGATCCTCGAAGCTTGACTACACGATTCTGGCTCCCGGTACCTTAACTGATGACACTGGAACTGGAAGAATTTATGCAGATGAGAAACTCTCGCATCATGGCAAACTTTCACGGGAAGACTTGTCGAATGTAATAGTTGAGACATTAAGAAATTTTAAAACGATAGGAAAAACTATTGAATTTGTATCAGGCAATGAACAAATCAAGACTGCGCTGGTACGAGTTGTGGGTGGAGGGGATCTTCCTCCCATTGCCTAGTGAATTGTGAATGATTAGTGCTTGAGATTCTTATTTCTCTAGGATAATACCAAATCATGAACATTTCTTTGCAAAAGATTCTCACACTTACAGCCATTATTACTGTTTCCATTTTTTCATTTGCTGCCAAGAAAGTTGCTCCAGTAAATGAAGAGTGCCCATTTTCGGGTAAGGCGGTAAAAGCTGATAAAGTTCTAACCTTTAATGTTTGCTGCAATAATTGCGTTAAAAAAGCCTCTGCAGATGTTAAGGGATTGGTTAAGAAAGTGAAGGCAGGAAACAAAAAATGTCCATTTTCAAGCAAACCAGCAAAGAAAAAAGTTCTGGTTGCTTTCTGTTGTGGAAACTGTGTTGACAAAGCAAGTTCCTGACTCTCCCTCACGTTAAACTTGAACTAAAAACAATATTTTTTAAAGGCTCCTGAGGGAGCCTTTTTTTTGAAGAAAATTTTATAATTACAACCATGCCTAGACGACAAGACATCGAGCATATTCTTATTATAGGTTCCGGCCCAATCATTATAGGACAAGCCTGTGAATTTGATTACAGTGGGGCACAGGCCTGTAAGGCTCTGCGTGAAGAAGGTTACCGCGTTTCGTTGGTAAATAGTAATCCGGCCACTATTATGACGGACCCGGAATTTGCCGATGCCACCTATGTTGAGCCTCTCACGGTGGAAAGTGTCACTAAAATTATCGAGAAAGAGAAACCCGATGCTCTTTTGCCAACCCTTGGCGGACAGACGGGATTAAATCTTTCATTGGAGTTATTTGAAAAGGGCATCCTAAAAGAAAACGGTGTGGAAATGATTGGGGCTAAGCCTGATGCGATCAAGAAGGGGGAAGATCGTGAACTTTTTAAACAGGCCATGCTTGATATCGGTTTGGATGTTGCCCGTTCTTTTTCGGTTAATTCCGTGGAGGAAGCTCAGTCTCATTTGGATGAGTTGGGAGACTTTCCGATCATCCTTCGTCCTGCCTACACCTTGGGAGGAACCGGTGGTGGAATCGCTTACAACCGCGAGGAGTTTGATCAAATGATGCGTCAGGGACTGGAAGCATCCCCAATCAGTCAGGTGCTGATGGAGGAGTGTCTTCTCGGTTGGAAGGAATATGAAATGGAGGTTATGCGTGATTACAAAGATCAGTGTGTGGTCATTTGTTCAATTGAGAATTTTGATCCCATGGGCGTTCACACCGGTGACTCAATCACTATTGCCCCTGCGATGACCCTTTCAGATAAGGAGTATCAACTTATGCGTGATGCTTCCTTTGCCTGTATTCGTGAAATTGGAGTGGAGACGGGTGGGAGTAATATACAGTTTTCCACCAACCCGGAGAATGGAAGGATGGTTGTGATTGAGATGAATCCACGAGTTTCCCGCAGTTCTGCTCTCGCATCCAAAGCCACTGGATTTCCTATAGCTAAATTTGCGGCAAAACTTGCTGTGGGTTATTCGTTGGATGAACTACAAAATGATGTGACCAAGGAAACACCAGCCTGTTTTGAGCCTTCAATTGATTATGTGGTTACTAAGGTTCCACGTTTTACCTTTGAGAAATTTCCTGACACTGATTCGACTCTCACTTCAGCGATGAAGTCGGTGGGTGAGGCCATGGCCATTGGTCGAACATTTAAAGAATCTTTCCAAAAGGCCATGCGTTCACTCGAGATTGGCTTGAAAGGATTTGAAGCTGGAAAACTTGCAGATCAGGATCTTGATAAATCTGCGATACGTGCTGGAGTAAAAAGACCATCCGCAGAACGTCCGCAGTATCTCTACAAAGCTTTCGAGCATGGGTTTACCGCCCAGCAAATTTCCGAGCAATCTGGTATCGATCCATGGTTTACATCGCAACTTGAAGGAATCTATTTCATCGGAAAAGAAATTTCCGGAATGTCCCTTGATTCCGTGGACTATGAATCCTTTCGTCAATCCAAAGAAGCTGGTTTCTCAGATCGACAACTGGCGGATTACTGGTCATGTAAACCATCTGAAGTTCGGGCGAAGCGAGAAGAACTCGGAATTAGTACGACCTATCGTCTTGTTGATACCTGTGCTGCTGAATTTGAGGCTTACACTCCCTACTACTACTCATCTTACGGAGACGAGAATGAGATGCAGTCATCAGATAAGAAAAAAATTATGATTCTCGGGGGTGGTCCCAACCGTATTGGGCAGGGAATTGAATTTGATTACTGTTGTGTTCATGCATCCTTTGCTCTTAGGGAGGCCGGATTTGAAACGGTCATGGTTAATTCCAATCCTGAGACTGTCTCCACCGATTATGATGTTTCGGACCGTCTTTATTTTGAGCCCCTCACTCTTGAGGATGTATTGGAGATTTACCGTCAGGAAAAATGTGATGGAGCGATCGTTCAGTACGGTGGTCAGACACCTTTGAATCTTGCTACCGGACTGCAGGCAGCGGGCGTCAATGTGATTGGCACATCTCCGGAAAGCATCGATGCCGCTGAAGACCGTGAGAAATTCAAAGCTATACTTGATGAACTTGGGCTTAAGCAACCATCCAACGATATTGCGATGAAACCCGAGGAAGCAGCCGAGAAAGCGGAACGTTTGGGTTATCCGATCTTGCTTCGTCCCTCCTTTGTCCTTGGCGGGCGCGGAATGTTCATTGTCTATGATGAAGATGAATTGAATAATGTGGTCAATGAGGCTTTTGCGGTGGCACCGGGTAAGCCCGTTCTGCTCGATAAGTTTTTGGAGGAAGCTATAGAACTTGATGTTGATTGTATTTCCGATGGAGAAACCACTGTGGTTGGTGGGATGCTTCAGCACATAGAATTTGCGGGTGTTCACAGTGGGGATGCAGCCATGGTTCTTCCCCCCCATGACCTGGATATAGATATGATTGATGAGGTTAGGGAGGCTACCCATGCTCTAGCCAAGGCACTGAAAGTAGTAGGTTTGATGAATGTCCAATATGCAATTAAGGAAGGTGAACTATTTTTGATTGAAGTAAACCCACGTGCCTCCCGAACTGTTCCTTTTGTCAGTAAGGCAATAGGTATTCCATTGGCCAAACTGGGTGCCCGGGTCATGGCTGGTGCTAAGCTTAAGGACCTTGGATTCACCGAGGAAATTTTACCCAACCGCTGGGCAATCAAAGAATCTGTCTTTCCCTTTAATAAATTCCCCGGATCCTCCATCGTTCTTACACCCGAAATGCGAAGCACCGGGGAAGTAATGGGACAGGATAAAGATTTTGGGATGGCTTTTGCCAAGACCCAGATGGCAGCCAAACCATCCCTTCCCATGGAAGGAAATGTTTTTCTTAGCGTGAAGGATTCAGACAAGGCCAAAGCACTCGAGATAGCCAAAGGCTTGGCGGAATTGGGTTTTTCATTCACTTCCACCGAGGGTACTGCCAAGTTTCTTAATGAAAATGGCATAAAAGCGGAAAGTACTTTGCGTATCAGCGAAGGTCGTCCAAATGTCGCCGACCTTATTAAAAATGGAAAAGTACAATTAGTTATAAATACGCCGCTTGGTTTGATCCCGCGACGCGATGAGAATGGCATTCGCCAGGAAGCAGTTGCTCATAGTGTGCCGGTTATTACCACCCTTGGTTCTGCGTACGCCGCTTTGGAAGGTATCCGGTCATTGAAAGATCGAAAATTCTCGGTTAAGTCCTTACAGGATTACGCAAGGGAGGATTAGCTTTTTCAGATGGAACGTTCAATCATTGCTCTTCTTTATGGGCCCGATCAGCCAGGGATTGTGGCCAAGGTGGCCGGTTGGATCCATGAAAATGGCGGAAATGTTCTCCATGCAGACCAGCATTTGGATAGGCAGGAAAATATATTTTTTCAGCGAGTTGAATGGAGTCCTTTGCCCTCTCATGATCTCCGCTCTGAATCCGACGCCTTTTCTTCCTTTGCCCATAAGGAATTGGACATGAAGGTAAGGATAGCTTTAAGTGAGGACCGGCCTAAAATTGCATTGATGGTTTCCAAGGCCGATCATTGTTTTCATGATTTAATTCTTCGGGTTAGGTCGGGTGAATGGAATGCAAAAGTAGTCGGCGTTCTTTCGAATCATGAAGATTTACGTGCCGCATCCGAGGGTTACGGCTTGGACTACTTATATCTGCCGGTCACTAAGGAGACCAAGCATGAAGTTGAAAAGCAGCAAATTGATTGGTTGCGTGATAAGGGGGTCGAGCTTGTGATTCTGGCCAGATACATGCAGGTGCTGAGCTCTGAGTTTTTAAACCATGTGGGATGCCCGGTGATGAATATTCACCACTCCTTTTTACCATCTTTTGTCGGTGCCAAGCCATATCATCAAGCCTATCAGCGTGGAGTTAAATTAATTGGTGCTACTGCTCACTATGTGACTGAGGACTTGGATGAAGGCCCGATTATTGAACAGGATGTCGCCCGTATCAGCCATCGCCATGGCCCGCTTGAACTTATTGAAAAGGGTAGGGACCTGGAAAAACTTGTTCTCTCTCGTGCAGTCCGTAGACACTTGCAAAACTGTGTCCTGGACTATGGGAATAAGACTGTGGTTTTCGATTAAAAACGCTAATCATTGTGGAATTCAATTTTCAGGCACTATTTTGGTATATTCTGGCTGCTGATTGTGCTTTTGCAAATACTGTTGCCTGGTTCTATCAGGATTGGTACCGGTCAAGCTGTCCTTCTGTTTTTAAACATTTTCCCGCTACCAAGGCATGGTGTGGAGTGTATTTAGTTCTTATTCTTTGGCTGGGTCACTCCTTGCATGTGCAGAATGTTCTCCCCTGGTAGTCATTTTTTAAATTTCTAATCTCCCATTTCATCAGGTTGACGGGTTTTGTTGTTTTTATAATCCTTTGGAAATGAATCCGTATTTTTTACTCCTTTTATTTATAACCACGGTCTGTTTTTCTCAGAAGCCCAACATTTTGCTAATAGTCACCGATGATCAGGCACCACATACCCTGTCCTGTTATGGAAACAAAGTATGTGAAACTCCAAATTTAGATAAGCTAGCATCTTCCGGCATGGTTCTTGATCAGAGTTATCACATGGGTTCGATGAGTGGAGCTGTCTGTTCTCCTTCCCGAACCATGATCATGTCAGGTCGTACACTTTGGCATCTTCCGCCTCGTGGGAAAAAACATCTGAAGCAGGAGGAGGGAAAAGTAGGTGGACAGGATATTTTAAATAATACTCTGCCCGCGGTGTTTAATCGTGCGGGGTATGAAACTTTTAGAACCTGTAAAAAAGGGAACAGTTATTCCCAGGCAAATGACCTTTTTCAGATCGTTCACGATAAAACTGCTCGTAAAGCAGGAGAGGAAGACGGCAGTCAGTGGCATGGTCGACAGTTACTGAATTATCTTGATAATCGCACAAAACAAAAAATTAAGAAACCATTTCTTGCCTACTTTGGTTTTTCTCATCCTCACGATGAACGGTGGGGGCGGGATGATTTAAACAAAAAGTATGGGGTCAGAAATGTAAAATCCCCCCCTTTGGAAGTGAGTGATGATTCTCCAAAGGTTCCCGTTTCCTGGTTGCCTCAGCATCCTTTTCCCGATGGTCATCCTAACTTGCGTGATGAAGTCAGGGTGCCGGGCGTCATGACATCAAGGACCGAAGCCACCGTTCGAAACGAACTGGGGCGCGAATATGCATGCATTGAAAATATTGATGATCAAGTGGGCCTGGTGATTAATAAATTACAATCGATGGGAGAGTTGGAGAACACCTACATTATTTACACCGCCGATCACGGAATTGCGGTCGGCCGGCATGGCCTGATGGGGAAGCAGAATCTCTATGAGCATTCCTGGCGAGTACCATTCATCGTGAGTGGCCCGGGCATAAAGTCGGGCACCCGGGCAAAAGGAAATAACTACCTTCTCGATATTTTGCCCACTGTCTGTGATCTTGCCGGAATTGATATTCCAAAAACAGTTCAGGGCAAAAGTATTAAACCTGTTCTTATGGGTAAATCCCAGCAGATCCGGAATGTGTTGTATGGTGCATACTGTGGCGGTACCAAGCCAGGAATGCGTTCCGTACGTAAAGGGGATTGGAAACTAATCAAATATGACACGATGGAAGGTACTGTAAGAAAAACTCAGTTATTTAATCTGAAGGATAACCCAGAGGAATTGCTTCTCGAGCATCAACAAAAAGATGTGATCGCCAAGACCGGTAACAGACCGTCCAAAAATCAGGTAAATCTGGCGGGTAATCAAAAATACGCAAAAAAATTACAGGAAATGGAAGGTCTCTTATTTAAAGAAATGAAACGCCTTCAGGATCCCTATCGATTATGGGATCAACCCCAGGATTGATTAGATTACCTCAGGCTACCCGTTGAGTAGTCGTAGAAAAGAAACTCTGATTCAAATGGAATAAGATAGATCCAATCTGCCGAGTCATCGGACCAAATAAAGGGCCAAACATCTGCCTTGGTCCAAACCCAACCAAATTCAGCTTTCCAGATCCAGAACCCTTTATGTTTGTCATTGTGCATATAAATCCACCCGAGGCGCTGGTGAAAAGCCCAGTTGTTTTCAAAGGGCATTAAGTTCCCTATCCAGGAATCCACAAGCCAACCGTTCACGGAATTTTCAGACAATTGCGACCACCAAGGTTTCGCTAGATTGGTATCCGTGATTATGAATTTCTTAATTATTCCATATGCATTGCCGAAAGATGTCTTTGCATAGGCCTGGAAGTGATGGTGAATTCCGGTTTTAAGCCCCTTTAGTTCCAATTCGAAGGATGAGTCTTGTTCGTTAAGATCTGCGATTACCATTTCTGATTGATCGTTGTCCGAATAAATAACGAAGCCCACTTCTTCGATTTTAAAATCCCCCGGTTCTATAATAAACCCACTCATTTGGATAACATCTTTCCCCGTTTTAATTGCACCTTCTGTACGAATAATGGGTAACCTGTCGATTGGTTCTTCGAACACATCGATTACTTTGATAAAAAATAATTTTTCGAACGATGCATTAAATTCGTCCACAACCCGTGCTTTTAAGGTAAAGTTTGATTCGTTTTCATAATCGAAAGTATCATTTGTCAGAAGTGTTCCGTTTTGTTTGAGAACGAAAAGATCATTTTGAAGAGACTCGTTATCTTCAACCAAGTGATAAGAGAGGGCTGAATCCCCATCGGTATCGAAACCAATAAAATTCCCCACAAGTGAACGCACAGGTAAGTTTTCCTCGATTTGTGAGTTGGATAAAAGTAACTCGGTTGGGGCTTTATTTACCAGTGAATCCGAATCCAATGGGTCAGAACCAAATGCAACTTCCTCTTCATTTGAAAAACCATCCCCGTCGATATCCAAATCAAAAGCATCTTCTATCCCATCATCGTCCAAATCTTCGATAATATTCTTTATGTTTATAAGGAAAGATTTTTGGATTGATAGGTTTCCTTCGTCAATAGCACGCACGGTTATTTCGACACTTTGATTTTTTTCAAAATCCAGAACCCTTCCGGTTCTTAGGGTATTGTTTTCATCAATAAAAAAGTTTACTTGTGCTCCAGATTCATTCTGATCAAGCAGTGTAACTTGATGAATCGAATTGGGATTTGGATCAGAGACGGAGAAAGTGCCAATGATGATTCCCACGGGGCTGTTTTCCTCCACTTCATTGTTAGAGAGGTAGATTGCACTGGGTGATTGGTTGGGAAAAGATTTTGCATCCAAAAGATTGGATCCCGCCAAAAATTCCTGATGATCTGAGTATCCATCCGCATCCGTGTCTACAAGTGTAGCGTTCGAGCCAAGAATCTCTTCCTCTTTATCAGATAGGCCATCACCATCCGAATCGAAGGAAATGGTAGCATCAGACAGATCCTTTACATAGCTAACCGTTTTTGATCGACGCAAGGCGATTCCACCTTCGAAAAACTGATCATTAATTAACGGGCTTAGTCCAAATCTTATTTCCTCTTCGTTACTGAATCCATCCATGTCGGGATCTGAGTTGCCTGAGAGAGCAAGACCTCCGAATTGTTGGTTCTCATACCAGTCGGGTATTTTATCATTGTCCAGGTCAGTGGACTGGTCGAAATATTTTGCAACAATTGTCTTATCTGTATCAAGTTTTTCAATTACGCGACTTAAGGCGATCCCTGATGCACTCGACTGCCTCACACCATTGATTTCCCAGTGTGAAAAGACAAAGTTTCCATTTTGACCATTCAGACTGGCTGACTGATAGGTGGAATTTTTTTCCTGCAGCATATATTGCGTGTTCAACATTCCTGGAGGGTCACTTGTAATCTTTACAAAGCTTCCTCCTCCTAAATTGACTTTGGTCAAGCTTGATCTTCTCACAGATATTCCGCCTTCTTGGATTGTATCCTTAATATTTCCATTGAGACCAAATTTTCTTTCATCTTCCAAGTTGTATAAATCTTCGTCAGGATTTGATTGATTATTAAATTCTAAAGTCCCGAATTCATGCCATTCATACCAATCCGGGATCTTGTCATTGTCTGCATCAAGGCTCTGTTCGAAAAAGCGGGCTACGACCTCCTTGTCCTGATTCATGGTTTCGGAAATCTTACTCAACGCCTTTCCGCTCAGGTCTGACATGCGTTCACCATTTACCTCCCAATGGGAGAAGTAATATCCACCCTGTATTCCATTCAGGTTTGGTGAGTTATAGGTGGAGTTAACCTCCGGAAAACTCGATTGTGATGCCACCAAACCGGGCGGATCACTCCGCACCTGCAGTTTTCTGGCACCTCCCAGATTAAGAAAAACTTTTTTCGATCTGCGAATGGATATGCCGCCCTCATTAATTTGGTCGGGAGAATTTGGATTCAGCCCAAACTTATATTCCTTATCAAGTGGTATCGAATCATTGTCATCATCCGATCCATTCTGATAGTTCAAACTGCCAAGGGTGCGGATTTCAAACCAGTCCTTGATTCCGTCCTGATCAGAATCTTCATCCATAATGATGTATTTCGCGACTGCCACAGTATTTTCGGTAATTTGTCCGGTTACCTGAAGGGCAATGGAAACATCCGGTATATCAGTTCTATTTCCATTGATTTCCCAATGGGTAAAGGCGTAGCCACCTGTGGTTTCTGGGATTGTTCGTGTCAGGAAAGTATCATTGTAATCAAAATAATCTGTGCTTTGTGAGAATAGACCTGAAGGTTCAGATTTTTGGATGAGAGAAAGGGCGGCCAGACACCAGTAAGGAGAAATAAGGAAACATAAGACTGTTCCTTTTTTCATCATGGTGAATGGAAGCCGTATCTTCATTCAGTTGTCAGTAATCCATTAAGAAATTTAGGATTAATTATTTTGGGACGACCCAGAAACCATTGGAACTGGCACTATCAAAACCATATTCGTTCACCCGGCTGGGTCGTTCATCCGGTCCAACCCGGAAAGTTGGAGTAAACTGATTAATTGTTCCTGAGATTGACCCCTCCCTAGCTTGGGTTACCTCTTCGCTTGTGGCAACCCTTAGCCCCATCTGGTCCAATAGGAACACTCTTCCTTGAGATGTTGTTGCTAAATTTCTGGCAAGAGTAATACCCCCAAGTGGAATACTTGTCTTCTCACTCAGGTACTGCAGGACGGGAATTCTCTCTCCATCCAAAACCTCATTGAATGCCAGAATTTCCGTTACATCAAAATCTAGACTGAATCCATCATTCCTGCCGATCTTGTAGTTTGTTCTGGTGTCGAGAGAGCTATCATCAACCACAATCTCAAGAATCATAAAGTTGGTCAGCGGGGACATATTAAATCCAGTGTTCTGGGTAAGGTCCGTTCCGTTTTTATAGACGGCTTGAGGATAGCGGTTTGAATGGTAGGTGAAGTTATTGTTCTCAAACAGATAGTTGGAATACCTTCCACTTTGATGACCGAGGATTCCTCCGTAGTGATTCCATCTCTCTGTGGGACTTCTGCATACATAGAACATATGTCTGGCGATCATTCCTTCTCCTCCGACATTCAGGAAATCATCGCCGCTAGCTCGTCGGAATTTTATAAATGGCATGCCATTGGGGCCGTCTCCCACTGCAATCTCGGGAGTTCCTCCACCGGCAGTTGCATTCCGTTCGTTTCCACTCTTATCCGCCCATGCCGATACGATTCCATTCGATTGCGTGATAGTGGAGGAATCATTGGCATCCATCCATAACACGAGGCTATTGATCGAGGTTGGTAAAAAGTTTGGATCATAATTTTCAGTATCAAAAGAGAGTTTGACCGTGTTTTCAGATGGATTGTGGATGATGTCTCCATTTCCCTTCGCCAAGTGCCAGTACCATAACGGAAGAAGATCGCTATCATTTAGCGGAGAACGATTGATTACCAATTCCGATGCATTGTCATCTTCTGTCGGCAGGCTAAGAAAGTGAAGATTCAGAAGGTCACGGTCGTCTTTGGCAAGGACCGCCATTTCGATTTCGCCGAAGCCCACATTCCAGTCGTCAGCTGCATTCCATATCACAGTGTGATCCACATTGGTGGAAACATTATTATCCAATTTTCCCTCAATTGAACCGATAAAACTTTTGGGCAGTACAATTTTTGAAAAATCTGTTCCTCCATCGACAAATCCAAGCATGGCAGCTTCGACATGGGAACTGTCGGCATCATTGATTCTGAAAGTGATCTCCAGGTAGTTGGTTCCCTCCACCTGACTCACTGAGATTATCTCAGGTAAGGGGATTTCCTTGGAGTTGGGTGGTCGGAGTGTCCTGAAAGTTTGCTTATAGATATCAAATTCATCACTATCTCGGTTAAGCAGAACAATTGATCCGTCCCTTAATCCTTGTAAGCTTGAATAAGTATGACCGGTCTTATTCCAGTGTTTTACCCGAAACCCATTGTTCTCATAGACCCCGATGTAATTACTCCATGTTATTCCTAAGAGTCCGTTATCAAGATTTGCAACATGCATGGACCCACCATTGGTTGCCCAGTGATTAAGATACTGCCCGGATGTCGAAACACTGATCAACCGACTATTACCATGACTGAGAACGGCGAGGCTGCCGTCATCATTGAGTTCCAAATCAACAGGCTGGTTAAACTGTCCCTCCAGGTTTCCATAGGATCCAAATGTGCGCACGAAATTTCCCTGTAAATCAAAAACCTGAATCCTGTGGTTATACCTATCCGCAACATATAATTCGTTTGTCGTCTCTGAAACGACCAGCCCGTATGGTTGATTGAATTTACCATTGGCATTTCCAGTCACATTACCACCAATATTGAATAGGAAGGTACCATTACGATCAATTGCCACAACCCTGTGATTTGCACCATCCGCGACAAAGATGGTATTCTGATGGATTGCCAATGCCCTGGGGTCATTCACCTGTCCGTCCAGACTTCCGCGAGACAAGAAGGTTCTGATCACGGATCCATTTTCGTCAGTTTCTAGTACCCGGTCACCCTGTATATCCGCTACAAGATAGGTGCCCTCTTCGGTGACTACAAAATCATAGGGATTAATATTTGCCGTACCATAAGAACCCACAGTACCGATATATGAACCATTCTGATCAAACGACTGTACTCTGTGGTTTTGTCTATCTGAAACATAAAGCGTACCATTCAAATCATATGAAATTCCATAATTGTAATAGAATTTTCCATTTTCACTACTGGGACTTGATCCGATCGTATTGATAAGCGTACCATTTTTATCGAAGATTTGTACTTTATGATGATCCGCAAGGGTTACGGCGATTCGGTTACCAAAACCAGTGATATGATACGGGTAACCATTAGTCGACATTGAACGAATATAGGTACCGTTAATGTCAAAGACTTTCACCTTGCTATAGTTTCTGGAAGAAGCAAAAAGAAGATTTCCGTCCACATGCACACCCGACGCATACCCAAACTGATCATCACCTCCTCCGTAACTTCCTGACCCAATGGTTCGTAAATAGGTACCATTCTCATCGAATACCTGTACGCGATTATTATCCCATTCCGAGACAAATACCTCATTTACCTGATTTCCGTTCATGGATAGAGAAATACTTTGGGGTGCTCTCAACTGTCCATTTGCCGTGCCATTTGACCCCCATTTTCTTAGGAAGGTTCCATTCATATCGAAGACCTGCACCCGATGATTTGATTGCTCTACGACATAGATTTTTCCACCGCCAATGGCCAGATCTCTTGGGTTATTAAATTGTCCGTCTGCCGTGCCGTATTTTCCCCATTCTTTTATGAACTTCCCATCACTATTCCATACCGTGATTCGATCGCTTCCATGGTCGAGCGCATAGAGATCACCATTTTCAGCGAACGCGATACCGTACGGGCTATCAAGTCCGGGAATTCCGGATATTGGAATCTGCTTGTCCAGATACCAACTATCCTGAGGACTTCTCTGGGCGTTTAAGCAAAAAGCAAAGGTTAAGGTTAATGACAGAATAATTGTTCTAATTTTCATAATGGAACAGGTTTAGAAATGCTTAGCTGAGCAAAAAGACATAAAAGGCAATCTGTGTTAGGTTATGCAAAGTTTCATTATTTTCACAATCTGTAATCTTCTTCGCAAGTGCCAAGTTGGAGACAACTTAAAAGCTGCTGGGAATAGATTACAGTTTATTAAAAATTAATCATCCAGCGATTCGCCCCGTAATCGTAGAAAAGTAGTCTTCCCTTCAGTTGCCCATGGAAGAATATCCAGTTGCCCAATTGGTTACTATACATAAATGGATAGTGTTCGGGATGGGTCCATACCCAGCCCAGATCACTTTGCCACAACCAAACGGCACGGTTGGGTTGTCCATAGGCAAAGAGCCAGCCGAGTTCGGCATGCATGAGCCATCCACGGTTATCCGGGGCATAAAAGCTTCCAAACCATGGACTTATCCACCAGTTATTTTCCTTTGCGGGTTGGGCATCGATCCATTCCGGTCCTGTTATTTCTTCTTTCCTGAGTGTTTTGAAACTTTCCACCGAGCCATATGAGGTGCCCACGGCATTCGTGGCGTAGGAACGGTAGAAATATTTTTCATTCGATTCTAAATTTCCGATCTGCTGCTCAAATTCTGAAGAATTATTTTCAGTTATGAGTTTTTGGGTGTTCGGATCTCCAAGTTTGGGCAAGGGTAGGGTGGAAATCAAAAATCCTCTTTCGGAAATGTTTGCATTTCCATCATCCAATATTCTGCCTGAAAGAGTGGCGGAGTTTGCGGTTATGGTCCTGGCATCACCCGTGCGTACAAATGGTCGGAAATATTCAGGGCTTGGTGAGGTTCCCGGATTGGTGAAATTGTTGTCACTCGGTGAACTTGTATTGTTATCGACTACAATACCGGTACCGCTGCTGTCTACGGGAGTGGTGGTGTTTGAGTCCACGATAGTGGTACCATTGCTATCGGGATCTCCCGGGTCGGTGGAATTGTTTTCATTTCCGGTTTCGGATGTACTATTCCCATAGGTTGGTGGATTATTGCTATCACTTGCAACATACTCCGACCAGTCGTAGGGCCAGTTCGGGTTGGTAGAGAATGATTCGTGGATGGACCCCTTGTTGGCGTTGGATAAAGAGTCAGTATCCCTAAACATGTTATTCATGTTACTTGTTGAAGAAATATTCCAATCGCTTAGGTCCTGATCGAAGGAGGTCGCATTGTTGAATAGGTACGACATGTTTTCGATTGATGGAATATGCCAACTCCCAATGTTTTGATTAAATGCAGTGGCATTGTTAAACATGGCCTGAATATTTATAACTTTGCTCATATCCCAACTCCCTATGCTTTGGTTAAAAGCTTCAGCCTTTAAGAACATTCGATACATGTGATTTACAGAAGAAACATCCCACCCCGAGATGGGTTGATTAAAGTTTGATGCTTCTTCGAACATATTGCTCATATTTGAAACTTTTGAAACATTCCAATCACCAATATTTTGGTCAAAAGCTGTTGCACATCGAAACATTGAATGCATTGTGCGCACATCAGAAGTATTCCAATTTCCGATGGGTTGATTGAATGCTTTCGCCCCCCTAAACATGGAAAACATGTTCGTGACACTTGAAACGTCCCAACGGCTGATATCCTCGTTGAAAGTCGTCCGGTCTTTGAAGGCTTCCTTCATGTTCGTTACCCCCGAGACATTCCAGTCGCTAATGTGGCCGTAAGTTGCATAGGCCTCTGCCTGGTTATCAAACCAGAGGTTGACTGCATCATGGAAATTGGAGTCGTCAATTACGACATACTGACGCCAGTCATATGGCCAGATCGGATTGGAAGAGAAGGACGAGTGGATCTTACCCTTGTTGGCGTCGGAGAGGGCCGGGGTGTTGCTAAACATAGAGATCATAGTGCTGACCGAGGACACGTTCCATGAATCGATGTTTTGATTGAACGAAGATGCGGAATAAAACATGTTTCGCATTTTGGTCACTGCAGACATATTCCAAGCTTCGATGTCCTGGTTAAAGGAACTGGCGTTGCTGAACATGTAGCTAGTATTGGTGACTTTTCCAAGATTCCATGAACCGATATTATGATTAAATGAAGAAGCATTCGAGAACATGGCGTTCATTTCAGTTACCGAGGAGGTATTCCAGTCGCCGATTGGTTGGTTGAAAGAAGAGGCTCTATTGAACATGGCATTCATATTTGTTACCGAAGAAACATCCCAGTTGCCAATTGGCTGGTTAAATGATGATGCACCATAGAACATGGACCAGAAGGAAGTTACTTTTGAGGTGTTCCAGTCGCCGATCGGCTGGTTAAAAGAGGTGGAACCGTTGAACATGTTAGCCATGTGTGTTACAGACGAGGTATCCCAGTTACCGATTGGCTGATTGAAGGAAGATGCTTCCTTAAACATTGCACCTGTATTAGTTACCGAGGAAACATTCCAGTCGCCGATTGGTTGGTTGAAATTCGTTGCCCCTTTGAACATCGAGGACATATTCGTCACACTCCTTACATCCCAATTCCCAATGGGTTGGTTGAAGGCGGCTGCTCCTTCGAACATTCCATGCATATTCGTCACATTGCTTACATCCCATCCTGTGATGTTTTCGTCAAAGTTCGTTCGGTTCTCGAACGCTTTGCTCATGTCCGTAACGCCAGACACATTCCAGTCGCTGATATGGCCGTAGGTTACGGTTGCGTTGGTCTCGTCGCTGAACCATAGATTTATCGCAGTGGTGAAGTTGGCATCGGTAATGGGGGGAGGGGTTTCGATTTGATTTCCCACATTTATGGTTAATGCTTTTTCATAACTGGCATTGGTGTCGCTGGTGGCCCGTACAAGGATGGAGAAAGTGAAAGCATTATTTTCGTAGTCAAAGATGGCATTGCTTGTCACCGTACCATTTGCATCGACTGAGAATAAGGCATTATGTTGGTCACCGCTTCCTGAAACCAAGGAATAGGTAATCGATGCATTGGTATCGGTATCAATGGTATTGAGTTCGCCCACCAGGGATCCCACCGGTTGATTTTCCATGATCGTAAGAGATCCATTTGCAGAAAAGTCGAGAGGATGGGAGGCGATAAATGAATCGGATGTGTTTGCCCAGAAGTTACCTAGGGAATTCGTTGCCATAACGCGGTAGAAATAAGAGGATCCAGGCACCAAGCCAGTCATGTTGGTCTCAAGGGATGTCTGTGTGTCCATAGACTGACCATTGGAAAGCCTGATTACCTGATACATTCCACTCTGGGAGGATGCATGTGGGTTCATGATCTCCATTGTTCCCCCGGGCAATTCTATCCACGGACGGAATGTGCCACCACCACCATAATTGGAACTAATCATGGCGAGTCCATAGCTTTTGCCAGCTTCCATCATGATTTCATTCGAAGTAAATGTCTGGGGACCAAATTCCTGATTGGCATTACCAAGCAGCTCATCTCCATTAGCTCCACTTCGGCTGTAATTTCCGTCACCATCGAAGTCGAACCATATCCATGAATTATCATCCGAGTTGGTCAGGCGGAATTTATAATTTCCCGTAACCGGAGCGACCAGTTGAGTCAGGAACAGGGCACTGAAGCTATTTCCAGTAATACCAAGACCTGAGTTCTTAAAATCATTCACATGATTGAAATACATACCATTGGCAACAGGGTCAGTAAGTTCTCCCATGAGGATGGCTGAACCATCATGATTTTGACTTTTCAAGTCTTCAACAGATCCAAATTTTCCATTGTATCCAAAGGTTAAGAAGCCTGGTATGGAAGTAACCGCGTACTGAGTTCCCAATTGAGTCGAATTCTGCCAGTTTGCCGGAGTTGTGCCACCGTCCGAAGTACCCCAATATAAAGTCATATTTACTGCTCTTGAGGTGTTATGTAAGCCACCCCCTATCTGATCGACTTTCGGGTGGATCACTGCCGTGGATTCATTGATCTTGGTAAGCACCCCGTTGGATACCAGGGGAGGGCGGTCGTCCACATCATTAAGAGTTACCGGGAAGTCTGCGGTAATCGATGCATTCTTCTCGTCTGTCACCAGAACGCGTACGCTCATGTTGGCATTCATCGTTTCATAGTCAAATGTGGTGGCAGTGGTAATTGTGCCATTTGGGTCGATGAAGAATAAATTGTTGTCAAGGGCACCGGGTACGAGGGAAAAAGTGAGGGCATCCCATGCATCTGCATCCGTGGCATTGATGTCTCCCACTATCGTGCCACTAGGTTGGTTTTCGTAAATATTTAGGGAAGCCGTCGAGTTGAGATCATTTGGCGTGGTGTTTCCTGCCTGAGCAAGCTGCATGGCTTCAGGTGCGATAATTGCACGGTCATATATCCGTACCTCATCGAGCATCCCCTGGAAATAATTGTCAGAATATGTCGATTTTCCAAACCAATGCTTGCTACGGGCGATCTCCTCGGCAAAACCTGAACCTTCTACAGTGGCAATCAGCACTCCCGAACGGTATAGCCGAATGGTTGCATCCTGATCCACGGTGATGGCAAGATGTACCCACTTATTCAATGCCCAAAATGGCTCACCCACCCAACGATCCCCTGACGGGGTATTCATCTGCAGAATCATTTCCCGCACG
>JAYZJX010000047.1:0-22967 GCA_036164015.1 Verrucomicrobiota bacterium
GGAGACGCCATTGTTGGATCTACAATCAGCAGACTATTATGAATTCTACAAAGTTGGCTGACTTGTTCTAAATCGCATGAATGAAGTAACGGGTTGCTCGGAAACTCGGTCACTACTCCAGCAATCTTATCTCCATACTTTTCAAATAGATTATTTATACTTTCAAACTGGTCAGGATGGTTTAAAGAAATTATCGTTTCATTTTCTCGGGTTAATAATTCCATAATCTCGATCGTGTCGAGGTATAACCATCCAAGTCTAATCCAGACATGTTTATTTTTACTTCTTGTCAGTTGAAGACTTGCTCTGAATGCTGATGTGAAAGAATTAGCACCGGAATTGGTGAGCAAAACATCAGTTGAATTAATCTCTGGTCCATGTGCTTTAGCAATTACATCTTTGATTTCATTGCTTGCAAGTGGATTGGGTTGTACAAATTCGCTGTTACAAACTAGGCCTATAGATTCGAGGATTGACTCTGCATGTCTTGAGGACATTCCACAACCAACATGTTGTATAAACTTTTGGATTTCTCTGCTTGAAGCAGAATTTTCTGGGATTTTTACACGCAAATAATTGTCCTCCTTTTTCACCTCTGCTTCACATATTGGAATTGTATTCTTCGCGAAATCCCAGTCTTCGAGGTTAGTAAAAAAGTAATTTATGCAATCTTTGGAAGAATCTTTTTGATTCCAAAATCTACTTAGAGCTTCGATTTTACGGTGCCTTACAAAACGGGGATATCCAGATGACAGTTTACTTAGTGTCTCTGGCTTCTTTTCTTCATAGCCAACCAAATCTCTTACCGTAGGAAGACTTACGCAAACAGCGTGTTCTTTGGGTGGGATTGATTGCCCAAGCGGAAAATGCCCAAGTCCGCTTTGCCTCACGGAACTACTTCGTTATCGACGATTTGTTCAAAAGTTTGCCTCTTTCTTATGAGAGCAAGGTTTCCATCACTCTTTTTTAAAACTTCCGCAGCTTCTGGAAAAGAATTATAGTTTTTAGCGGTCATGGATGAACAATAGGCACCAGCACTCTCGACTACACAGAAATCATCAACTTCTCCACGGAGAATGTTCCGAGGTTCTAATTTTTCCGGATCACCAGGTGCCGGGGTAAGTAGATCTCCAGATTCGCAGCAATGACCTACTATAACTTGTTGGGTTGTTTCGCGCATAGGACGCTGTCCTGGTTCCGGAACAATGTGTATGGGATGCTGTGCCCCGTAAAGACTGGGACGAAGGATTTCAGTCATACCCCCGTCAAGCTTTAGGAAACGATATCCTTCGTTTCCAGTGTCTGTTGTGTCTTGCACTGAACACACCAGACTGCATGCGTGTGCCACTAAAAAAGTCCCAGGTTCAACTTCTAATTTAAGTTCACGATTCGTTTCTTTTGCAAATTCTTGAAAAAGTAATTTGACAGGATGACCAATTTCTTGAAGGTCAGTCGCCATTTCATTTTTCATTCTGGCAACCTTAAATCCACCGCCCAAATTTAGTGTGTGCACGGAGGGAATAGCTCGAACCAAATCTAGGCTCATCGACGCAACTTTTTTCCATATTTCAGGGTCTGAGCCAGAGCCGATGTGCGTGTGGATTCTTTCAACTTTCAAACCAAAATCTTTACAAAGTCTTACCGCTTTATCCAGTTCACCTTTCCAAATTCCAAAACTACTGGAAGGTCCGCCCACATTGGTACGATTTGTTCCTCCGGAGCCAGTACCTGGATTAAAACGAAGCCCCACTGGTTCTTTGAGCTTCCATTTTCCAAATTTTCTAATCTGATTGAGTGAACACAAATTGATTTTCACGCCATCCTGTGCCCAGAAGCGAAAGTCGTCAGTGAGTTCCTGAGTACTCAAGGAAATGAACTCGGTCCCAAATCCTGCTCTAATGGCTCGTTCAACTTCAAAAATTGAGCTCGCATCTATACCCAATCCTTCACTGTTGAAAATTCTTAAAATTGCACCTGTTGGTGCAGCTTTCATTGCGTAACGTGGAAAAAAGCCAAATGCGTGGGGGAATGCACATAGTTCCTGTGCTTTTTTACGCAAAAGGAGTTCGTCATACACATAGCTAGGAGTGCCAAATTCAATTCGAATTTGTTCCAAGTCTTGATAATTTAAAAAGCGAAGGTCAGGCATGAGATAGCAATACGATAACGATCTTTTCTTTTCATGCAAGCTCCTGAAACTCAGATTTTTTGCTAAAATTTGTCATAAACTAAGAATTTAAGATTTCCTGCTTTCGTCCTAACCTCCTTCTTTGAAACTAATCTTGTAAATGTTTGTTCCCAGGGAGGAAAGAACACATCTCCTGTAAATTGATTGTCAATTAAGGTTATATACAACCTCTTCCCTACGGACATAGCCTCTTCATACAGGCGCTCGCCTCCACAAATCCATATTGTTTTTTTGGTAGTTAAAGATAGTGCTTGTTTGAGGGAATTGGCGGTTTTAGCGTGTCGGAATTTATAGTTTTTGTTCCTTGTCAAGGCGATCACGTCTCTTTCCTTGGCGAAAGGTTCAAACTCCCGATAACAGGTACGACCCATAATCATCGACCCACCCAATGTTGTATTCATAAAATAGTCCCAATCTTCTTTGATAGACCACGGCAATTTGCCATTGTACCCGATAACGCGATTATGACCGCATGCAACTATTAGATTTATCTCTTTATGATCATTGCGAATTTTAGGGTCATTTAAATTATTCATCGTAATTTAATTAATGTTAATTATCAATGGATGTCGCTGACAAATGCAAATGAACTCAAGTCAATTTGGTCAAACACTTGCCCTTCCTGACTCTTGGCAACGCAGGGCGTTGAATGATTTGCGGGGAGGAAAAGATGTTGTTTTGCATGCTCCAACGGGAGCAGGGAAAACTTTTGTCTTCGAACAGCTCATTGAATCCGGTTGGAAAGGGAAGGCTGTCTACACTGTTCCCACCAGAGCTTTGGCTAATGACAAATTTCGAGACTGGAGAGAAAGGGGTTGGGATGTTGGTCTTATAACTGGCGATATAAGATACCGTCCGGAAGCAGCCATTTTGGTTGCTACCCTTGAAACCCAGCGTGGAAATATGGCAAAAGGAGCAAGTCCGGATTTGTTTGTGGTCGATGAGTACCAAATGCTGGGTGATCAGCGAAGGGGTCCTGGGTATGAAGTAACCATCGCTCTCACACCACGACATACCCGACTTCTTTTAATGAGTGGGAGCGTGGCCAACCCACTTGAGGTAGCGGACTGGCTGAGAAGTATTGGTAGGGAAGTCGAGCTTGTTTCAGAAGGAAAGAGACCGGTCCCCCTTGATGAAGTTTTTTCGGAAACTCTTCTTCGTCGTCCGTTCCGCGGAAGGAAAATTCGTGGGCACTGGCCAAAACTGGTTGCTGGGGCATTACATGCAAATCTTGGCCCAATCCTGATTTTTGCACCGAGGCGAGCAGTCGCAGAAGATCTTGCCAGACAATTGGCTGCTGAGCTCCCCCCTGTGGAAATTCTTGAGTTAAGCAAAGAGCAGAAAAAAATTGCAGGGAAAGAACTCACAAGTCTCCTAAAACGCAGGGTTGCTTATCATCATAGCGGGTTAGACTACTTAAAGAGGGCAGGGGTGGTAGAACCTCTCGCCAAGTCGGGACAGTTGCAGGTTGTAGTGGCAACCACGGGGCTAGGGGCAGGAGTCAACTTCTCTATGCGTTCAGTCTTGGTAACCGATCGCGAATATCGTATTGATGATGAATTGGGTCTTCTACGCCCGGATGAACTATTACAAATGTTTGGTCGTGCAGGACGGAGAGGAATGGATGACAGGGGGTACATCATCGTCACACCTCGGCAAGCTCGGATGAATGATGCCCGCCCCCTGAAGCTGCATCGTTCAAAAACTCTGGATTGGGCCGCATTGATTCGAACAATGCACTCTGCTTCAGAGCAAGAGCAAAACCCTATCGAGGCAGCTAGATGGTTGGCCTTACGTCTTTTTTCAGAAGAAAAGGTTAGGCTTGGTTTGGACCTGTCTCTGGGCGAGCTCCCCGAAAAGGAAGACATGCTACTAAAGAACGATTCTGATGGCGACCGGGATGAAGTTGTTGAAATGCGAAATTCAGTTGGTTTATGGGAGAGAAGAAGTGGACAGAGTAAGGTGAAACTTGCTCAGGCACTTGTTCTTTCAAAAGGAGAGTGGGTAAACCCATTAACTCTTCCTGATACGCTTGGAAAAGTGCAGATCGGAAACCCCTGTAGGTTTGGTACCAAGAAAGAAAGGATTTACGGCCGAGAATTATCGATTGGAATCTATCAGGAAGAAGTTAAGGACAGTCCGGTTAAAATCATTCTAATCAAATCATTTAGGAAGTACCTCCGTGAAGTTATCGCAGAGGAGTCCCCACGAATAAGAAAGAAGTTTTCCCGAAAAGTTTGGCGTAGAAAAGGGCTGGAAAATGTATTTCGTGATCTTTTACCAATCATTTCGCAGGGTGGTGAAATGGTTGAGTTTGTAAAACGTGGAAATGTCCTGAGAGCCCGCCTAAGTTATGAAAATGCAGTTGTTCTGGGGTGGAAAGATGCCCGTGGGAAAGTCTTACTAAATCCTCCAATGCGCCGGGTTAAACGTGTTTATGATTCTCCCTTTCGTGATCACGGCGGTGTCCATAAGGGGAACGATCTCAATCATTTGACTCCTTCCGAAGTATGGTACGAGCTTGGTCTAATCGATCGAAAAGCCAGACCAACTCAACGTGGAAAAATCTTTAGTTTTTTCTCAAGAGGTGAGGGGTTGGCCATTGCAGCTGCGGTCGAGGATGAAAAATATCCTGTAGAAGAATTGATTGTTGATCTGGCTAATTTGCGGGCGGGTCACCGCTTTCGGGGTTATGCTTCAACTGAATCAAGGCTAGCCATGGTCTGCAGAGAGGTTTACGGTTTACGCGATTGTCGTGGATATTTAAAGGGAGGTTTACCGGAGGAATACGGAGATGGTGCTATGGAAGTTATTCGTGACCGTAAAAAGTTCCTGACTGAATTTGCGGAAAATTCTGATCTACATAGCGGTGACATAGAACGGGTTGATATTGAGTGGAAAAGCTTACTATCTTTAATTGCATTTGCTCCACCGTTGGAATTACCTCGATGGCTCGAGCTACAGGAAATGGCTAGGGGAATAGTAGGGGATACGGGTGTATCCGAGCAGTTGCCGGATTTGCCGGATTTGCTATCCCGCCAAAGGGAACGCTTCGTTAATTCCGGTGTCAGTTCTGCTGCCTGATTTTTTAATTCGGCATTTTTAGTCCCAATTCAAAACAGGCGATCCCATTGGGTTTGCGCACCAAAAGCTTTGTTCCGACCAAAGCGGGCGACGTGCACTTCAGGGCATTTAGTTTAAACTTCTGCACATCACCCAACCTTTCAGGTAGGGCATCTACGGAGATAAGGAAAGAGCCATTTATTTCATAGGCCATCACTTTACCGCCTGCCAAAATAGGAGAAGAAATATCATGTTTGGCTGGTACTTTTCTTAGAACTTCTCCGCTTGTTATATCTATGCATAGCCTCATTCCTGCACCAAGAAGAATCGCTTTTTTATCATAAATGAGAGGACTTGAATCTGTCCGTCTCGTTAACTTTGGGAATCTCCATTTTTCAGAAATTCCATCCACTTTTGCTTCATAGCAAATCAAGCCAACATCTTCGGTCTTTCCATGTGCCACCAGATAATTTTCTTTACTTGCCGGAGTCGACGCTCCGCCCCCCGGACCTTCCCACAGGGTCTCTCCGGTATTTGGGTTGATGCAGAAAATCGTCTTTGATGAATTGCATACAAGAGCTGTTTGCCACTGATTTTTCCAGATCATTGGTGATGCGGTTTTCCCTTTGACAGAATTGTTTTCCCAAATTTGCTGACCTGTTTTTCCGTCGAAAGCTCGTAAGGTGTTGGCAAGAACAAATACTTTGCCGTTGTGGAAGAGGGGAGAGCTTGCGATTGCCTCGGTTCCGAGTTGGCATTCCCATAGTAATTTCCCATCTTCTGATTCCACGCAAAATAGTCGATCTCCTCCAACTGCATAAATTTTGTTGTCCGCAAAACAAGGTGTGGAAGAGGATGATCTGCCTGAGGGTACTCCTGATAAAGTGGTCTTCCAAATTTTTTTGCCTGTTTGTAGGTCAAGGGCGAGAATGACATCATCTGCCATTCTTTTTGTCGGGGGAACATCCTGGCTTATTCTTTCACGAATTTCAGGGGGAAACTTTTGCTCTTGTAGCCATTGATCCAATGCCTCCTGTGAAGGAAATACATGATCCCGTATGGTAAACATACGATCGATCACCCACAACGGGGTGGCCAGTCTGCCCTGTTTGAAGCGGGATGTGATCAGTGATCCCTGCGTCATCTTTTGCTTTTGATCTAGGTTATCATCAATCCATTTTTCGATCCATTGATCAAGCTTAGAACCCCGCAAACGAGGGCTGAGAGATTCACGGTCCTTTTCTACTTTCTGCTTCAATTCCTTGGGCAGGTTTACGTTTCGCAAACCCAATTTTCGCAACACAATGGAATCGATAATTCTCTTATCAGTTGGTTCATCCCGGTGCCATACCACGGAAAGGTAAGCTTTTTTACCATCGGAAATTACACTACCAAAGCCTCCGTCATCCTGGCTTGGTATCTCCATGCTTTCCCAAAGCTTCTGAGGTTGGTTTGCTTCGAAATCTTCAATTAAATCGATTGTTTGGATACCTTGACCATCACGTGCTGGGCCCCGCCATTGTGGCCATGAATTGAGTTCTGCCAAAAGTGGCATTCCGAGAAGTAAAGAAAATGTTATGATAATATAACTATTCATTTTTCTGTTTGATAAGATTCGAAGCTTGTCTGCAAGTTCAACTGATTCGATCTCATATTTTTTCTTTAAGAGCATTTTCTCCTGCCTTGATAACATCTATAATCTTTTGACTGTCATAGACGGCTCCGCCCCAAGTTCCTCCGCTAATATTTTGCAACGCTGCCCAAAGCTGGGTGTCGTGATGAAGACGTGGATCGGCAGTAAGTTTTGGGTTAATCTTTCTGGATTTAAGAGTTTGCTGTATTTTATCTGGTGAGAGTTTGTTTTCATCCGTTCCGACTAAATTGATTGATCCACACAGATTGTGAGTATCGATCTTTATTTGTATTAAGTCACCGTCTTTGACTTTACCGATGGGACCACCTGCCAATGCTTCGGGCGAGATGTGTCCAATGCAGGCTCCTGTGCTTACCCCTGAGAACCTTGCGTCGGTGAGAAGAGCAACCTCTTTCCCCCATGAAAGGTGTTTCAGGGCAAGTGCCACCTGTGCCACCTCCTCCATGCCGGCCCCCATTGGCCCTCTTCCATGTAAGACAATCACATCCCCGGGTGCCACTTTCTTATTACCGAGTCCTTTTACTGCCCGTACCGCTTCTCTTTCGGTTGTGAAGACTCGGGCTGGTCCGATCAGATTATAGATGCCATTCTCATCCAATACGGAGGGGTCAATCGAAGTGCTTTTGATCACCGACCCTTCCGGTGCGAGATTGCCTAGGGGAAAAGAAAGAGTACTTGTCATTCCTTTGGCTGTCGCTTGTTCACGAGTATGAATAACATCATCAGGATTTACTTGATCCTGCTGCCAAAGAATTTCACGGAATCTTTTTCTTCTTTCACTAGATTCCCATGCTGCAAGATTTTTACCCAATGATTCTCCTGTGCAGGTAATGGCATCCAATTCAAGTAAATCAAGTGCTCTCAGTTGAATCATTAGTTCTGGGACTCCTCCTGCGAGAAAAAATTGAGCAGTCGAATGCCCGGTAGGTCCATTGGGTAGAACATCGACCAACCGGGGAACCATACGGTTTATCCTGTCCCAATCTTTGACATTGGGACGTTCCAGACCTGCATGAAAGGTGATGGCCGTAAGGTGTATAATCAGGTTACTCGATCCACCGCAGGCAGCGTGGGTGATCATAGCGTTATGGATCGCTTTGGGAGTGAGGATTCTTGAAGTGTGTATTTTGTTGCGGTGAAGGTGGTGTAGCGCCTTGGCTGATCTTGTCGCTAAATCCATCCATACCGGAAATCCACTTGGAGAGAGAGCAGAGTGGGGTAGGGATAGACCGAGAGCTTCTCCTACGACTTGGGAGGTTGCTGCCGTTCCAAGAAACTGGCATCCGCCACCTGGCGTTGCACAGGTCCGGCAAAGAATTTCCTCCGCCTGTTCCTTACCAATTTCGCCGTGAGCATACCTTATGCCTACGGATTGTGCTTTGCCGGCGTCTTCTCCGTCACTTGGAGATAAAGTAACTCCTCCGGGAACCAGGATAGTGGGCATATCTTTTAATTCAGACAGTGCCATCATCATGGCTGGCATGCTTTTGTCACAAGTTGCTATGCCGATTACTCCCTCTGCTGTGGGAAGTGAACGGGCGAGTCTACGCATCACCAGAGATGCATCATTTCGATAAGCGAGACTGTCAAACATGGCGGTGGTTCCCTGGGATCGACCATCGCATGGATCACTCACATGGGCGGCAAAGGGAATACCTCCGAGAGATTTAATTTCCTCAGCTACTCTTTTTACGAGCAAACCGATCTCCCAATGTCCGGTATGATAGCCAAGTGCAATTGGAGAACCATCCTCTGAGCGCACCCCCCCATGACTATTGAGAATTAAAAATTGAGGTCCAAGGAAATCCTTTGGGTTCCATCCCATGCCCGCATTTTGACTCAACCCAAAGAGGTTTCCTGAAGGTGCGTGCTTTAGAATATCATCAGTCAGCTCAATGGTGCCACTTGGTCCAGAACTGTGAGTCTGAATGTCAAAGATACTCTCATCATCCACCTCTAAGTAGGCGGCAGTAATATTTACATTTTCAGAAGATTCCCCGGACATCACAGGAATCTTGTATTCTTCGTAAGATGAAGCCAATCAAAACATTTCTCGCTTCGGTAAATTAAACTTACGGAGTTAAGCAGTGGCTCAAGCTTATTGGAGTGCCTGCAAAGCTTCGTGAGTTTCTTGAAGTTTTGATTGATTGTCAGCCAATTGTGTTTTGGCCCCTTCGACGATTTGTACGGGGGCTTTATCAACAAAGGAAGAATTACCGAGTTTAGCTTCGATACCTTTTATAATTTTAACAAGAGACTCGGACTCCTTGGTAAGTCGTTGCCTTTCCGATTCGATGTCGACCCCCGCACTTAAATCTAGGAAGAAAGTCCCCAATGGAGTCACAGTGGCTGGCAATCCCGTGGGTGCAGCTTCGGCTTTTTTGAGAGCTGCAGCTCCGACCATTGCTAAGATTGAAGATTGGTTATGATTAATCGCTGTCTCGTCGTTCGAATTACCGATGTAGAAAAACTCTACATTACGATTGTTTGCCAAATTACGTTCTGCTTTCAACGCACGCAAAAGGGTTATAAGTTCTCGTGTCTTGCTGACTTCTTCCAAACTTTCATTCTTTAAATCAAAACCCTGCTCGCTTAATTTTTTGAGCAGATCTGCTCCCTTTCCGGGAGAGAATACCTGAATGGTTTTTCCGTTGGCATAGCCTAATAGAGACCACAGCTCTTCAGTGATGAAAGGAGTGAAGGGATGAAGCAGTAATAGAATTTGGCGTATGCAAATGTCCTGCACTGCAAGACAGGTCTCCTTGTCCTCAGAGTCTGTCATTCTTGGTTTGGAAACCTCGATATACCAGTCACAAAAATCAGTCCAAAAGAAATGGTAAATAGCGTGCAAAACAGAATTAAATTCATATTCTTGGTACAGTTTGTTTACCTCATCCAGAGTCTGAGAAAGGCGAAGGAGGATGGCATGGTCATCGGTGGTGAATTTACTTTGGTCTAGTCGTGAGCAAATAAATTCGAAGTTTGAGTTATCTTTGGGAGATCCTGACATCTGCCTGAAACGGCATACATTCCATAGCTTGTTACAAAAATTTCTGCCCTGTTCGATTCGTTCTTCTGAAAAGCGGATGTCCTGTCCCTTGGGGGCAATGCTCATGATACCATGTCGCAATCCGTCGGCACCATACTTGGCAATTAATTCCAACGGGTCCGGTGAGTTTCCGAGAGATTTTGACATCTTTCTACCATCGGCATCCCTGATGATTCCGGTGAAGTAAACTTCCTTGAAAGGTATACGTTTTGAAATTTCGTTTTCTGGTAGGAGAGAAATTTCGTTTGGACAGTCTCCCTTGAATTCAAGTCCTGCCATTATCATTCTGGCTACCCAAAAGAAGATAATGTCCGGACCGGTGACAAGGGCAGAGGTTGGATAGAAATAATCCAAGCCTTTTTCCTTCATGGCTTTTTCACTTGGCCAACCTAGTGTCGCTAAAGGCCAAAGCCATGATGAAGCCCAAGTATCGAGTACATCCTCATCTTGTTCCCAGTTTTCAATATCATCAGGTGGATTGATTCCCACAAACCAATTTACGGAGTCGGATCTTGGCTCTCCTTTACGATACCAAACCGGTATTCGATGTCCCCACCAAAGTTGTCGACTGATGCACCAGTCACGAATATTTTCGAGCCAGTGTAGGTAAGTTTTTTCCCATCGTTTTGGGAAAAATTTGATATGTCCATCTCGGACCGCCTGCTTGGCTTCTTCCACTCTGGGGTACTTGAGAAACCACTGCTCGGACAGTCTCGGTTCAATGGGAACATCCGCCCTTTCAGAAAAACCGACATTATTTTCGTGGGTTTCCTCATCGATCAAATCGCCCTGTGCTTTTAATTTTTCGATAGCCGCCTTCCTTGCATCGAATCTGTCCATTCCTTCGAAATCGGCTCCCGCAAATTCATTCAAGGAACCATCCGGATTGAACAGATCAACAAACTGCAAGTCGTGTCTCTGACCAATCTCAAAGTCGAGCTGATCATGTGCAGGTGTAATTTTGAGCATGCCGGTGCCAAAATCCTTCTCTACCGCAGCATCAGCAATGATTGGAATTTCAGTGGGTTGAAGGGGGCGCCGAACGAATTTACCTTGGAGGTTTGGCCAGCGTTCATCATCCGGATGAATGGCTAGGGCCACATCACCCATTATAGTTTCTGGTCGGGTGGTCGAGATTTGAACATATTGCCCAGGAGATTCCACAATCTCATACCTTATCTTGTAGAGTTTGCTTGTCTGAGGTTTCATGATCACTTCCTCATCAGACAAGGCAGTCAGGCTTACGGGACACCAATTGACCATTCTTTTTCCACGGTAAATGTAACCCCTTTCAAAAAGTTTCACAAAGGCCTCCAGCACCGCATCTGAATAGTCTTTATCTAGGGTATGGACACTTCTCTCCCAGTCACAGGAACAACCCAACTTTTGTAGCTGCTTGAAAATAATCCCACCATGCTCGTCTCTCCATTCACATGCTTTTTCAAGAAATTTCTCACGGCCCAAATCCCTACGGCTAGTACCTTCCTTTCTTAGTGCTTGCTCTACTTTTGTCTGGGTGGCGATTCCAGCATGATCCGTACCCGGAAGCCACAGAACTGAGTGCCCCTCCTGCCTTGCACGGCGTGTCAGTATGTCCTGAATCGTATTGTTGAGAACATGCCCCATAGTTAGAACACCGGTGACATTTGGGGGAGGGATTACGATAGAATATGAATCCTTGTTCTCGGAAATTTTTCCAGAGAAGCATTCTTCATCTAACCATTTTTGATAAAGGCGGTTTTCGACTTCTTGAGGGGAATAAGCTTTGTCCATGGGTCTTAGACGGTATGATTATCGGATTCTCATATTTTTGCGAGAAAAAGGTCTAGAATAGCCGTCTTGAAAAAATTTAATTTCTTTCTTTTTGAATAAAGGTGTAAATATAAATCCTCCTGCAAATCCTCCAAGATGGGCAGCAATTGCCACTCCTCCTGCATTTTTCATAGATTCCGGGAAGAGTAATATCTGTTCCAATAACCAAATCCCAAGTACCAAATAAGCAGGCACCATCATAGTCCCAATAAAGAGTATAACCCAGTAAAAGACTCGAATGTTGGCCCTCGGGTAGAGCAAGAGATAGCCACCGATAACTCCGGATATCGCACCGGATGCTCCCACCATTGGAATTTGTGAAGCGGGGTTAAGAAATGCCTGAGCAAGAGCGGCAAGCAGCCCGCACCCTAGGTAAAAGATGAGATAACGAAGTTTTCCCAATGCATCCTCCATGTTATCACCGTAAAGGTACAAAAAAAGCATGTTGCCAAACAAATGGGCAATGCCTCCGTGGCTAAACATTGAAGTGAACACTGAGTACCACTCCCAGATGATTCCCTCTGCCGATGGGTAAAAAAATTGTCCAAAAAAAGTCGCTGGTATAAAACCAAAACTTGAAAAGTAAGCAGCCTGTTCTTCAGACCCTAAAGGGAACTGCCAAGTGAAGAAAACCCAAAGGTTAGCCATGATCAGTAACCAGTTTACAATCGGAGTCGATCGGGTTGGGTTATCATCCTTGTAAGGCAGAAAAAACATTGATTTCCCTTAGTAAGGAGAAAGAGCTTTCTGATCAAGCGGACAAATAAATTGCCTCTGCGATTCTACACAAATAATTAACTTTAATAATGACAAGTGAATCATCATCCCTTGGGATTTTTCGTACAGACTCTGGAATTACCCTGTCTTTCGGTTCCAACACCTATTTTGTTGATTCCTCGGATCCCTTTCACAACATAGCATGCAAATCTATTGAGCAGGAAGACTATGTTCCTTTGTATGTTGAAATTGCAAAAAGGGAAGGGGTTGGTCCTGAATTTCGAGATATGCTTATTGAAATGATTGCCGAAGCAAAAGGGGAAAGCGTTGAGTTTGATGATTTAACTTAGAATTTTTCAAACATCGATGACATCGTCATCTTTTTTGTCACTATTGCTCTGTGCACGGAAACCCGTGCTTGTAGATGAAAACCCATTCGGTATGCGAACCTTAAATTGCTTGGCCAAGGAGCGGCGAAAACCGGGCACCATCATTGCAAACCCAAAAATATCTGTAAGAATTCCGGGTGTTAAGAGTACCAATCCGCCCACCACAATCATTGCTCCTTCCACTAATTCCAGAGTGGGTGCCCGTCCTTGTTTTAACTCATTCTGAATTTTTGCGAGAGTGGAAAGTCCCTGCTGGCGGGCCAGGGTGGCACCAATCACTCCCGTAAGGACAATCAATCCAATGGTGGGCATTGGCCCGATTCGTGCACCAAGCATGATCAGCAAATACAGCTCAATCATAGGCAAAAATACGAAGAGTAGAAGCAATCGGCCAAACATATCATCCATTTATTCCTATTCGAAAGGAGTGTCAATGGATTGAGGATGTTTAGAGGGCAGAAACTCGATTTAAGGGGTGACCTATATTCCAAAACAGAGTATATATACAATAAGAATTTTATTATGCATAAGTTAGTATTATTACGTCATGGCGAGAGCCAGTGGAATTTGGAGAACCGTTTTACCGGTTGGCACGATGTCAATTTGACTGAACAGGGCGAAAGCGAAGGCCGCGAGGCAGGCCGTCTGCTGAAATCGGAGGGTTTTGAGTTTGATGTGGCCTACACATCTGTGCTTACCCGCGCGATTCGCACCCTTTGGTTAGCCCTTACCGAAATGGATCAGGTATGGATACCTGTTCATCGCGAGTGGCGCTTAAATGAGAGACACTACGGGGCGCTTCAGGGTTTGAACAAGGCAGAGACCGCTGAGAAGCACGGAGATGAACAGGTATTGGTCTGGCGCCGGAGTTATGATATCCCACCTCCACCCATGAGTAAGGATGATGATGGCTATGCGGGTAAAGATCGTCGCTACGCAAACTTGGATGAAGCCCACATTCCATTAACTGAATGTCTCAAGGATACTGTTGCCCGTTTCCTTCCACTTTGGGAAGAGACCATTGCTCCCCAGATCAAGGCTGGAAAAAATGTGCTGATTGCGGCTCATGGAAATTCTCTGCGGGCATTAATAAAATACTTAGATGAGGTGTCGGAGGAGGACATTATTGGAATGAATGTTCCCACTGGCATGCCTTTAGTCTATGATTTAGATGAGAATTTGAAACCCACAAATCGCCAGTATCTTGGTGATCCTGAAAAGGTGGCCAAGGCCATGGAAGCGGTCGCCAATCAGGGTAAAGCAAAATAAGAGGTCGAGTCCCGGGATTTGCCCTCAAGAAAAATTAGCATTATTCTATCGACATGGATACCTCATCAGACAAACCAAAAAAACTGAAACGGGAATACGACGAAAATTTCGTGGTTACCCCGGAGTATCGTAAATCTCTTCCCGATATCCAGAATTCTGGTTCTGAGGGAATGGAAGGGGCACATGTACCAATACTTCAGGTTGGCATTTCGGGCTTTCGTTTGCCTATGCAATTTGTGGGACCCGATGGAGAGTCTCTTAATATAGAGACAAAGATTACTGGTACCGTAAGTTTGGACGCGGAAAAAAAAGGGATCAATATGTCTCGCATCATTCGTATTTTTTACGAATATAAAAATGAGGTTTTTTCTCCTGAAATTCTCGGCAAAATTCTTCGCCATTACAAGAAACATTTGGATTCTCAGGAAGCCCGAATAAAGGCTGATTTTTCATATCCCATGGTACAGCAAAGTCTTCGGAGCGGTTTGGAAGGTTACCAATACTACGGGTGCAGTTTTGAAGGACTGATCGATCGTGCCGACCGTGTTCGTAAAATTATTCACTTTGATTTCGTTTATTCCTCTGCCTGCCCCTGTGCATCAGAACTTTCCGAGCATGCCAGGGAGTCGCGTGATTTATTGGCTATCCCTCATTCCCAAAGAAGTAAGGCTCGTGTGAGCGTTGAGGTTCACCCGGACCGTGAGCTTTCACTGCTGGAACTTCGCGATATGTGCATTAACGGCCTAAGTACGGAGACTCAAGTGATGGTGCGTAGAGAGGATGAGCAGGCATTCGCAGAAATGAACGGAGCTAAGGTAAAATTTGTGGAAGATGCCGCCCGTTTGGTGTACGAGCAGTTGGAAGAAGATCCCCGCATTATTGATTTCCGGGTGATTTGTTCCCATTTTGAATCTTTGCACTCGCATGATGCAGTAGCTGTTCTATGCCGTGGCGTCGATGGTGGATTTCGAGCTGAGTACGAGGACTTTGGGAATCTAATTGTGTAGTTCTTCGTTCCCGCAAATGGGAGCCTACATGGTCGAAGCAAATATGAACGGCCGTTTACATTTTTCGATTGAGAATTGTTTTTCATGGATCGATGAAAATGCAGATCGTATCGATGATTTAGCCGCCCGTTCCAGTTGGCAAAACCCTTACTTTTCAGCGGCATGGTTACAATCATGGTGGAAAAGGGTGGAGGGATTAAAAAAACCAGTCCTACTAGTCATGGAAGATGAAGCAGGAAAGCTTCTCGGTTTTTGGCCCTTCATCGAAAGGAAAGGAATTTTAAAATCCAAGGGCTTGTGGCCCTTTATTTATGACGAGGCAAATTATTTTCATCCCCTCGCGGAAGCGGATGCGATCCCTTTATTGATTGATGGATTAAAGAGCTTACTTAAAAAATACACTTTTGCCTGGATTCCTTTAATGAGGAAGAAATTTTGGGAGGAATTTGTTGAATGTAAGGTAAGCGGAGGAAAATTATTAAATATTACCCGTACCCCAAGGCAGACATTTTTGATTGATCATAATGACGAGAGTTTTGAGGATTTTTGGAATCAAAAAATGGGTACTAAATCCCGCAAATCCTTCCGTTATGATCAGCGGGCATTGGCAGAGCAGGGCCAGGTGGAATTTGAATGCTGGGAAACATTTGAGGATGTTCGTGCAATGATGCCTGCCACCTGTCTGGTCGAGGTTGAGTCGAGGAAAGGCAAGGAAGGGGTTGGGCTTTACTCGATTCGTGGGAAGCGTGCCTTTTTCTTTGAATTGCTACCCGAACTTGCAAAAACAGGAAGAGTACGCCTGACTATTTTGCGTTTAAATGAACAGGCCATTGCCTGGCAGTTGAATCTTCTGGAAGAGAACTACATTGCGGTTCACCATTTATCTTTTGATGAAAAATGGAAGAAATATTCTCCGGGAAGGCAGTTGCTTCGTCACAACCTCGAATTGGCATGGAACCAAGCCAAGACGATCGATTTCCTCCCTTTGGCTTTCAACTACAAGGAAAAGTTGGCGACGGTAAAGGAAGATGTTCACGAACTCCATTGGTTTAAGCGAAGCATTCGCGGATTGATTGCCTGTCGTTTGGTTCGCTGGAATATGAAAGTACGAAAAAAAATGAAGGATCGTAAAAATTATATTCCAAATCAGGATAATTCCTTGAGAAAGGCACTGCGGGGTGAAGCCATTTGATTCTGGCTTTGCCGTTTAAGCGTACGCTAGTATGATGAAAACAATATGAGCTCGATTACCGATGATTTGCATGCAATGCGTGAGCACTATGATCAACCGCCTTTGAGGCGTGCGGATCTCAATGCCTGTCCGTTTGAGCAATTTTCAAAGTGGTTGGAGGATGCGGTTAATGCTGAAATTTATGATCCTAATGCGTGCAGTCTGGCAACGGTGGATGCTGAGGGGCGTCCCGTATCTCGGGCTGTTTTATTGAAAGCTTTGGAGAACAAGCAGTTTGTTTTCTACACCAACTACCAAAGTCGGAAGTCTTCTCATTTGGATTACAATCCTAACACTTGCATGCACTTCCCCTGGTTTGCTCTTCAGCGTCAAGTGGTAGTGACGGGTAAGGTTGAGAAGATTGACGCCTGCCGAGCTGAGGAATATTTTCTTTCCCGTCCGCTGGAAAGCAAGTTAGGTGCGTGGGCATCAAATCAAAGTGAGCACTTGGATTCACGGGAATCCCTAGAAAAAACCTACCTCGAAATGCAGGAGAAATTTCAAGACAACCCCCCCAAGCCGCCACACTGGGGGGGCTTTGCCCTGATTCCTCAAACTATCGAGTTTTGGCAGGGTGGACCCAGTCGCTTGCATGACCGTTTTATTTACAGCTTGAACAATAATCATTGGACCATTCAACGCCTTAATCCATGAACCCGGAGGAAGATAAAAAACAGGAGACTGAGGATTTGGATGAACTTCTTTCCATGCGCGGAAAGCCGTTTGCCGACTGGAAAGAGGAAAGGAAATATCTCCGTGAAAAATGGGGCATGCAAGGCAGGCAGATAGAGGCTGAACCAAGCAATCAAAAACAAACTAATCAAGAAGAAAGTAATTCATGAATTGGGAAGCATTTGGAAATTTTGAGGATATTTTGTATCACAAGAGAGACGGAGTCGCCAAGGTTACGATCAATCGTCCTCACAAGAGAAACGCATTTCGCCCAAAGACTGTAAGCGAGATGTATGAAGCATTTCTAGATGCCCGTGAAGATCCTAAAGTCGGTGTGGTTCTATTGACCGGAGCCGGTCCGCACACCGACGGTAAATATGCATTTTGTTCTGGGGGTGATCAGAGCGTACGAGGTGAGGCTGGCTATGTGGACGATGACGGAGTGCCCCGTCTAAATGTTCTCGATCTGCAGAAACTGATTCGGAGTATGCCCAAGGTGGTGATTGCATTGGTTGCTGGGTATGCGATTGGGGGAGGTCATGTTCTCCATGTGGTATGCGATTTGACTATCGCCGCAGACAACGCGATTTTTGGGCAGACTGGTCCCAAGGTAGGTAGCTTCGATGGAGGTCTTGGTTCAAGTTATCTAGCTCGGATTGTGGGTCAGAAAAAAGCCCGTGAGATTTGGTACCTTTGTCGCCAGTACAACTCTCATGAAGCTTTGGATATGGGCTTGGTAAACAAGGTGGTGCCGGTCGATCAATTGGAAGCAGAAGGACTGCAGTGGGCAAGTGAAGTGATGGAAAAGAGCCCACTTGCCATTCGTTGCCTTAAGTCCGCATTCAATGCCGAACTGGATGGGCAGTCCGGCATTCAGGAACTCGCAGGTAATGCGACTCTTCTTTATTATTTATCCGAGGAAGGCTCAGAGGGAAAGAAAGCATTTTTGGAAAAGAGAAAACCGGAATTTGGTAAATATCCCTGGCTTCCCTGAGCAGGGTCTACTTATTTTTCCTTCTCCAGTCGGAAGCTTGGTCGTAGTCTTTGTTGATCACTGGCATTCGGGCGTTGGATTCTTTTCTCCAAGTCTTCAAATTGTTCGCCAGTTCCCTAACTTTCTCTGCCATCTCGGAAGCGAGGTCAAGGTTTTCTCCAATGTCCGACCAGCCTAGGTCATCGATGAGGATTGGGCTTCGGTTTTCCAATTAGTAACCATGTAGAAAAGCCCGAATAGGACGGGAAAAAGGAATGGAAATATATCTGACATCCTGAAATTATCTGCGTTCTTCGGAAAATTCTGCCCGCTGTCCACGGCAGTCCATATTCAATTCTCCCAGATGATAAGCAATCTTGCCGGAAACAATGGTTGTCTCGATCGAGTTGGTGAAAGTCAAATGGGAGAAGGGAGACCATCCGCATTTACTGTAAAGTTGAGAGTCCTTGACCTGCGTCTTTTCCGCGGGATCCACCACTACGATGTCAGCCCAGTAGCCTTCCCGTAAATATCCCCTTTCTTTAACCTGAAAAAGTTGGGCAGGGGCATGGCATGCCCGCTCCACTATAAGTTCAGGTGAGAAACAGTTCTGCTCGCACATTTCCAGCATCAGAAGAAGGGTGTGCTGGATCAGTGGAAGCCCGGACGGGGCACTAAAATAGGTACCCTGTTTTTCTTCCCAGGTATGAGGGGCATGATCAGTGGCAAGAATTGAGATTCTACCATCATTAACTGCTCTGCGAATCGCGTCACGATCGCTCGCCTTCTTAATGGCAGGGTTACATTTGATCAAAGATCCCAGGGTAGTATAGCTCTGGTCTTCAAACCACAAATGGTGTACGCATGCTTCCGCGGTTATTCTGGAATGTCCCGCTTCAAAAAGTTTGAGTTCCTCTTCGGTGGTTATGTGTAATACATGCAACTTGGCATTCTCGCGCTTTGCGAGTTCAACGGCCAAAGAGGATGATTTTAGGCAGGCCTCTCGTGAACGGATATTGCCATGCTCAGAAAATGGAACATTTTCCCCATACTTTATTTCCGCCTGCTTCTCATTGGCCAAAATCATGGGCGTGTCTTCGCAATGAGTGGCGATTATCGTGGGGGCGTTGCGGAAAATTCCTTCGAGTACCGTTTCCTCATCAACCAGCATATTTCCGGTTGATGAACCCATAAATACTTTGACTCCCGCAATTTTTTCTGGGTTTGCTGATTTTACTGCCTCAATGTTTTCATTGCTTGCTCCAAGAAAGAAAGCGTAGTTGGCGAGAGAGTCACGCTTGGCGATCGCACACTTTTCTTCGATTCTCTCCATATCCAAAGTCGGGGGAGAGACATTTGGCATTTCGAAATAAGTGGTCACACCACCGGCGACTGCGGCCTGTGATTCTGTATAAATGCAGGCTTTATGAGTGAGTCCGGGCTCGCGAAAATGTACCTGATCATCGATCAGTCCTGGCAGAATCCATTTTCCGCAAACATCCAATTCTTTGCAATTTACAGATGTGTGAATGGAAGGTCCTATATTTTCGATTCGTCCGTTACGGATCAGAATATCTTGTTCTGTTCGGCTACCCTCGTTGATCAGGGTACCGCCACGCAGTAAGAGGTCAGTCATCAATTCGCTTCTCTATCTTACTTCCACTGTCCGTTTCCGGTTATCTGGTATTTGTAAGTGCAAAGTTCTTCAAGTCCCATGGGACCTCTTGCATGCAACCGGTCGGTGGAGATGCCAATTTCCGCACCCAGTCCAAATTCAAAACCATCGGTAAAGCGGGTGCTTGCATTCCAGTATACGGATGAAGCATCGACTGAATTGAGGAAGGTTTCTGCCCGCTTTTTATTGCTGGTAATGATGGATTCGCTGTGCCCACTGCCGTAGGTGTTGACAAAGGAAATCGCATCTTCCAGAGAATCCACCAATTTGATAGCAAGCCGAAGATCCAGGAACTCCTCGGCAAAATCTTCTTCACTTGCGGGACGGGTAGGGAAGTCCTTCAAAATGGTTCCAGCTGTCTCGTCGACAATCAATTCACATCCCTTTCCGGTTAATTGCTTTGCCACCCGTGGTAAAAATTCTTCGGCAATGGAAGATTCAACGACTAGGTTTTCAATCGCATTGCAAACGCCCGGGCGTCCACACTTCGATGATACCGCGATTTCCTCAGCCATTTTCAGATCAGCACTTGCATCAACGAATAAGTTACATACGCCTTTGTAGTGTTTAATTACCGGTACGCGACTGTTCTCGGCTACAAATCGAATTAAGCCTTCTCCACCGCGTGGGATGATACAATGCACATAGTCATCCATGGTTAGAAGATGATTCAGTGCTTCACGCTCGGTTGTGGGTATAAGTTGAACCGCATCGTCTGGCAGTGAGGAACCCTGCAGTGCTTCCGTTATGATCGAAGCCATCGCCTGATTTGAATAGATCGCTTCCTTGCCTCCCCGGAGAATCGATGCGTTTCCTGACTTCAGGCATAGCCCGGCACAGTCAATTGTAACATTGGGCCGGGATTCATAAATAATCCCAATTACCCCAATAGGTACCCTTACTTTATTGATTTCCAGACCATTTGGGCGGGCCTTGCTCTCAAGAATGGTTCCCACGGGGTCGGGTAATTCGATGAGCTGCCGAAGTCCTTTTACCATACCGTCAATGCGCTCATGAGTCAGGCGAAGACGGTCGATCATTGCTTCCGTGAGTCCATTCTTTTCAGCATCGGCAAGGTCTTTCTCGTTTTCCTCTTTTAAAAGTTTACGGTTCGATTCGATGCCGCGGGCAATGGCCTGCAGTGCATCATTCTTTTCCTTTGTGCTCGCATTGCACAGTGCAAGGGAAGCCGATCTTGCACGCTTGGCGATATCTTCAATTTCTGAGAATAGGGGATTGCTCATGTATTATTTATTAAAAGAACTGTTGCTTCGGGTGAAGAGTAATCGGAGAAATTGCCACTTTTTAAAAAAAAATGCCTCCTTTGGGAGGCATTTTTGTTAAAGTAATAAAGGAATGACTTGGTTTATTTCTTGTCTTTTTTTCCTTTTTTCTTTTTCTCACCCTCTTCTTTTTTTCCCTTTCCTTCAGGTTTCCCTCCTTCACCTGGTCTTGGGCGTGCGGCCATGGCAGCTTTTCTCTCTTCTTCATTGAGCTTGCCGTCCCCATCCTTGTCAAATTTTCCAATCATTTCCTTACGGCGAGCTTCCATAGCTTTGCGAGCCTCTGCCTTTTCTTCATCACTCAGCTTACCATCGCCATCCTTATCAAATTTCTTCATCAAAAAAGGTGGAAGCTTGCGTCCACCACCACTACGCTCGGCCATTTTTTTGCGTAATTCTGCCTTTTCTTCATCACTCAGCTTACCATCGCCATCCTTATCAAATTTCTTAATGATTTCTTCACGGGACGGACGACCTTCAAAAGAGCCGGGCTTCTTGCCATCTTTTTCAGGTTTTGCATAGAGGCCAATGGACAATCCGATGGCAGAGAGGAAGATGAGTATTTTTTTCATATTTATTTTTGAGGGTTCAAGGTTGAATTTCTATAATATACGATAGCGATTCAAAAAAGTTTCATTATCTATTTTCTTCTTGAAGATATTCAGCGGCGAACATTCAATTTAAGTATGTACCTGCCAGTTGGTGGTTTGAAGTTTTTATTTTCTTTTTTCCTTCTTTTTGCATCCTCACTGTTTTCACAGGATAGAGCAATTCGGAATTTTCCGTTTGAGAAGAAAACGGCCATTTTAGAAGGCCAAGCTCTATTTACGGAAATACCCGATGCCAGAAGTGGTCTCACTTTCAAATTGAGTATTAAGGGTATTGAGGGACGGGAACTTGAGTCTAATCCTTTCTTCGTTACTCAAAAACAGGCCGTAGGAGTATGTGCCGGAGATTTTGATAATGATGGGATGGATGATATCTTCTTTGCTCATTCTTATGGTGGGCACCAATTATTTCGTAATCTTGGAGGTCTGAAATTTAAGGATGTAACAGATGAATTAAACCTAACCGGGGTTTTCGAAAATCATTGGGCTGTTGGTTGTTCCTTTGTTGATATTAACGGTGATGGCTGGCTAGACCTTATTATTGCAGGTACGGGGGACCCCAATCTTGTTTTAATTAATAAATCGGGGAAGTCTTTTGTGGAAATGTCGGAGTCGCTTGGTCTCAATCGAAAGGGAGCAAGTGTGCAAATGGCATTTTCAGATTTTGACCGGGATGGAGACCTAGACGGATACTTGGTCACCAATCGTTTAAGCACGCTGCCAGGTCCTCAAAAAGGGATGCAGGTAAAAGCTGAAATGGGAAAGGGCAAAGTAACAGTGGAGGAGCAGTATGATGAGGTATTCACAATCGTACCTCATCCCGAGGAAAAATATCGTGTGGTCAACGCTGGGGAGCGGGATCTCTTTTATCGTAATGATAATGGAAGATTTGTTGAAGTAAGTGCAGTGCTTGGAATAGATGGCACAGACGAGGGGCTTGCAGCAAGCTGGTTCGATTATGATCGCGATGGTTGGCCCGACCTCTATGTGGCCAATGATTTTTATGGTCCCGATCGTCTTTACCGGAATGTGGAAGGAAAACGATTTGAAGAGGTGACAAATAGTGTGCTTCCCCATATCCCATGGTTCTCCATGGGCACGGATGTGGGAGATATCAATAACGATGGTTGGCCTGATCTTATGACATCCGATATGGCAGGCTCCGATCATTACAAGTCGAAGATGGGTATGGGGGATATGGAAGACAGCGGCTGGTTTCTTCGCAGTTCCAACCCAAAACAATATATGAGAAACTCACTTTACCTAAATTCCGGCAATAGCAGGTTTTTGGAGATCGCCCAGCAGGCTGGAGTGGCCAATACGGATTGGACATGGTCGGTCAAATTTGCCGATCTTGATAATGATGGCTGGCTCGAT
>JAYZJX010000048.1:0-23674 GCA_036164015.1 Verrucomicrobiota bacterium
CTGACACGAGCTCGAGCGGTAATCATAGATGTGCTAATTCAAAATCTCTTCGCTTACGCCAAAGAAATTGCCTCGGAAGTGGTCGGTACACTTAGACCAATGAGTATTCTTGCAACAGGTGGTTATGGAAGAGGAGAGCTCAGTCCGCACAGTGACATTGACTTGATGTTTCTTTATTCAAAATCTCTCGCGGGAAAGCAACAGGAACTACTCAAAGAAACGATGACAAGGGAGATACTCTACCCTTTGTGGGACTCTGGTTTGAAAGTTGGCCATGCTTCTAGGAATGCGAAGGAAGCAATTCTTGAAGCACAGAATGATATAAGGAACAAAAACTCAATGCTTGATGCTCGATTTCTTTGTGGTGATCGAAAACTCAGTGTAAAATTTATAGACCGTTTTTTGAAATATTGCCAAAAGAATGAACCAGAAAAGTACTTAGAAGAAATTTACAAACACCAAAAGGAACGAAGAAAAGAAAAGGAAAGTACGGTCTTTCTTCAAGCTCCTGATGTTAAAAATGGAGTCGGAGGTTTAAGAGATTATCAAGGCGTTCTTTGGATGACAAAAGTGAAGTTCGGAAATCGTGGTCTGGATGAGCTGATAAAACACAATTTTTTAACCGAACAGGAATCTAAATCATATTCGGAGGCATATTCTTTCCTTCTCAGGGTCCGAAACGAGCTTCATTTTCTAAGCAAAAGACCAGTTGATATATTACATCTCGAAAAACAACCAGAGGTTGCCCTTGGATTAGGCTACAAAGAAGAGGACATTTTTAAGCGGGTTGAGACCTTCATGGAAGACTATTATTCTAATGCTCGAACTATCAGCCAAATATCGGGAATTCTTGAGGAGAGAATGGTCTATGCAAATGCTGGAAACACATCTAAGATTACTTTTCGAAAAGTACTCTCCGCTTATCGTGCAGCTCCCACACAAAATGTTGACGGTTTTGATCTAACAGAAAGCGAACTTAACTCCTCAAATCCAGAGATTTTTGATGAGGACCCGGAGAGAATTCTGCGACTATTTAGGCATGCTCAGAGGCTTCAAGCAAAACTTTCTCCAAATTTGCGCTCATTAGTAAGGAACAGACTATCTCTCATTAACTCTTCTCTTATCAATTCCACATCAGCAAATGTTACATTCAGAGCCATCCTTCAAGAAGTAGGAAATGTTAGCCCAACCCTTTGCGAAATGCATGAACTTGGAGTGCTTGGAAGATTTATTCCAGAATTCGGTAGGCTTACCTGCAAAGTACAGCATGATTTGTATCATCGATTTACTGCTGATGTTCATGTTCTTCATTGTATTACCGTTCTCGATGAACTCTTCCAAGGAAAGCGACCAGAAGCTGATCAATACCTAAAAGCTCTTCGGAAAAACGAGGTCCCAGGTCTACTTTATCTAATTTTATTTTTACATGATCTTGGTAAAGATGAAGGTCCAAAAGGTCACTGTGAAAGAGGTGTGGAAATTTCAATTCCCCTGCTCAAACGTTTAGGAATCTCAAAAGAGATGCATGACCGAATTCTGTTTGTAGTCCTCAATCATTTGGAAATGGTTAGGTATGCAAACAAATTTGATTTGGATGATCCCGAGGTGATTGAAGGCTTTGCTAAATTCGTAGAAGGGGAACAGAGACTGAGATTTTTATATACGCACACCTACTGTGATGCCAATGCAACTGCACCTGATCTATGGAACTCACATAAAGAGGAATTGCATAACCAACTTTTCTCCAACACCCTTTCCGTACTTAAGGGTAAAAGAGCACCAATGGATCCAAAGAGCTTGAAAGCCTCTTATATGGATTTGGAAATTGAAGGGGTATCAAAAGAGGAACTGCAAAAACATCTCGATCAAGTCCCACTTCGTTATTTTTCTCACTCTGGCAGAGAGGAAGTAGCCCTTCATACTCGCATGGTTCATGAGTTTCTTACAAAAAAAACTCAGGATAACTGTTCCATTATCAATTGGAGAAACGATGTGCGAAGGACGCTGACTGTAATTGATATTGTCACCCCTGATCAGATTGGATTGTTTGAAAAAATAACTGGTGCCATCTCTCTTTCAGGGCTCAATATTCTAGGAGCACGTGCAGTCACTAGGAAAGACGGTTTGGCTATCGATGTTTTTTATGTCGAGGTTGAGAATAGTGGGTTGGTTGAAGACAAAAAAACCAAGGATTTGTGTGAGAAAAATATAAAATCCTTTCTCCAAAAGCAAAGTTCAGAGGATAATGTCTTTACCGAACTTCGCAAAAAATCTAAACATAACCGCATCTTTTCAAATCATGAAAAGCTTGGTGAACGCATACCTTCTCAGGTCGATGTTTATAGGGATATAAATCTTGGACGTACCATAGTTGAAGTAAAAGCACCCGATCAAGTTGGACTTCTTCACTTACTTGCTAATACCATATCCAAATGCGGATTTAATATTGAATTTGCTAGAATTGCTACCGAACAAGGTATAGCGACAGATGTTTTTAATATAAACTTAAAGTCTACCGATGGTAAAATCGAACCTGGCAAATTTCTAAAACTAAGAGAAGAGATCAGTTCAGCCCTTCACCAAGAAAAGTTTTATCACGAGGTCTGAGATTAGAACTATTTTGCTATCGGTAAGCTGATTCTAAATACTGTTCCCTGGGAGCTTGACTCCATTAATTCAAGATCACCATCGTGTGCACGCAAAATTCTTTTGGAGATGGTAAGTCCTAATCCCGTACCCCCTACCCTCGCAGTAAGAAACGAATCAAAAATTCTTTGTTGAAATTCCTCGGAAATTCCTCCTCCAGTATCCTTGACTAAGATTCTTACCCACTTACCATCGTCGACAGAAGTTTCTAAAGTTAAATGACCACCATCTGGCATGGCACCCAATGCATTAAGAATAAGATTGAGAAGAGCCTGTTGGATTTGTCCTTTATCAACAAAGACCAAACAATCAAATCCAAGATTATTCATTGTCATAGTTACCTGAGATTGATCAAGTTTTAATCTTACTAGTAAAGCAGCATCATTCATTATCTCATGAATTTTACACTGCACCCTAAATGCCTCCCTACTTTTCCCAAAATCTAAGATTCGACCGGCAATTTGGTCAAGGTGGTTAAGCTTCTCCCGAATGATAGATAAATCTTTTGCCTGATGAATATCAGCTTCTTCGCTGAGTTCTAGAGAATCAAAAAGTAGCCGAACCACCATTAAAGGATTCCTAATCTCGTGAGCAATCTCTGCAGCTAAGGTACCAAGAGTTGTTAGCCTTTCACTCTTTCGCAAACTTTCCTCAGATGAAAAAACTCTGCCGTATAAACGTGCATTTTGAATTGCAATAGCAGCCAAATCAGCAAGTGCTCTTGCAATTAGTCTTTCATCGTCGTTAAATCGATGAGAGTAATCCATGTAGAGAGTTATCAACCCGATTGGTTCATCCTCATAGACTACTGGAGTGACTAACATAGAATGCAAATTTTTTTCTCTAATCAAATTAGTGAAATGATGTTCTTCAGTTCGAAAAAGATTTCTAGTCTGAACTTGTCGATGTCCTCGCAAAGAGGTACCTAGAAGACTGTCTGCAGGGTTCAGGATCTCAGTATGGGAAAGAGAGCCCTGATCGTCCTGTAAAGAATGTAACCTTAGTTCATCAGCTTCTGATTCATAGAGAAAGAAAGCCGAGATGCGGCAATCTAATAAAAGCAGAGCTTCCCTCGTGATTGTCCCGAGTACATCCTCCACTTTTCTTGTTCCAGCCATATCCTGCCCAACCAAAACCAGAGTTTGTAATTGCTCAGCCTTACGCCTTAATTGTTGGACCATCCACATATTTTCCAATACGCGACTTGCTTCGTTAGCGATCAGCACAAGTAACCTTAAGTCATCTGAAGAAAAAGCTTCCACTTCCAATGCATCGACATTGAGGGCCCCGACCGTACGATTTCCTTCACTTAATGGGGCAGCCATTTCTGAACGAATTTTTTCATCCAAAGGAAAATATCTTTCTTCTTTCGAAACATCTGAGCATAGAAGAGGTTCTCCATGCAAAGCCACCCATCCTGTGATACCAACTCCCATGGGTAACTCAAAACCACTACTTGACTCAGACAAACCACGCTCCACTTCAATTACAAGTTTATCGGAATCTGCATTTAATAAACTAATAGATGCCGAGCTTGCCTTAAAGATACTCATTACTTCGTCAAGAATACCTTTTAAGGCAGTTACTGGATTTTTCTCTTTGTTTGCTAAAGTGCTGATCCGATAAAGTACATCAACTGCTTTCTGATCAGAACTCTTTGAACTTGAGTCAGTATGCATTAGTACATCATAGCTTGTTTCTCAGCGTTGGCGAGAAACATTAAAAAAAAGTGTACTACTTTCCCTGGACGAAATGACTCCAAGTATCTTCCATGGGCTTTCCATAAAGTGATGTCATGAAAGGGCGACGAGGAGGACGCTTAGGTTCTTTTAACAAACGCATACCTGCTTCCCTTGGGGAACGATTACTTTTTTTGCTGTTACAACGAATACATGAAATAACAACATTCTCCCATGAAGTCGCACCACCATGATCTCTTGGAATAACATGATCCATGTTCAACTCTTTGGGAGGTAAACTTTTTCCGCAGTACTGACATTTATAGTCATCTCTCTCTAGGAGATTTTGACGGTTAAATTTTATTTCCTGCATCAGAGTACGATCATATGACCGAAGGAGTAAAACTGAGGGAACGACGACTTTTTGACTTACCGTATGAATAACACGACTCCCAGGAATTTCTTCCAATTCTTTGCAATGCTGGAACCAAGAAGATCCATCAAATACACGAAAACTACCATCTTCGGCATAAATCACTTGAGCGTGATCTAGGGAAAGCAGACTAAATGCCCGTTCCACCCCAACAATATTTACCGCTTGCCAAAGGCGATTTAAGACAAGGGTCTGAAAATTAGTGTCCATCCAACCTCAATTATAAGATATCTACTTAACTTCATGTCAAAGGATTTTTATCAACATTTTTGTTACATGTAAGTAACAGATCAATGTTTCTATGATATATTGACATGTATTGAATGACAAAAACTTAAAGATTTCTGCCTCCAAATACCATCAAATGCATGGAATTTCCCACCTTTCCTTTAACTCTAAGGAAGAAGGTTCATTAATAAATAGAATTGGGAATCTACCTCTTATTAGTTTCTGGAAAAAAGAGTCGAAAAAACTTACAACACCTACAGAAACTATTCAGAAAAAAGAATAATCATACAATGCTTTCTTTTCTCGTTCCCCCTCCCTTTCATTTATTTTGATCTTATGGATTGGGTCCGTTGGTTCAACGGTCAGAAATTCTATATCCATAATTTTGATCCCAATCATTCGATCTATGCAGTTTTTTTTGCACCCATTTTTGAAACTTTTATTTTTTTCTTCATCCCTTTGGAAATCTTTCGGTTAATTTCCTCACCTCGATGGCTTTCCTATGCACTTATTATCTTCTTTTTTGAAGGTGTTCACGATCAAAGATCTTTTTTTGAACATCCGGTAATGTGGATGACAGGTTACATGTTTATAGTGGCTTATGAAGCAGGCAGAACGAGATCTCTACTTCATGCTATTCTCTTTTGCATTATCGTGCATGAAGCGTATAACCTTTTGGTTTGTGTCATTGATCCTGGCCTCTATCCCACTCCTTTTTAAAATAAATACGAAACAAAGCATTTGTTTATTTTTTGGAGTTTTTAACCGGGTACCATCCTCATACCCATCAGAAGTGCTTCAGTATTTTATTTTTGGCAATTTTGGCTTACATCAATAGCTACGGCCATCTTTATTTTCGTAGAAATTAAGAAATGCCTTATGAACAACGCGGTAGCCACCAGGAGTGGGATAGTCACCTGTAAAATACCAATCCCCTGAGTGATCAGGAAGTGCCTCATGTAAATTTTCTATACTTTGGTAAACAACTTCCACCTCTGTTGTACCATTTAGACAGTCTGGCTTAACAAGTTCTGCAACCTTTGCTGAAATTTCTGCCGCCGTGAAATTTTCGTATACCCGCTTAACATGATTCTTTAACTTTGGCTTAGTGTCCTTTAAAGCTTCCCTACAGCTAGCAGCAACTTCAGAAAGTAATCCATCATATCCGCGTTCTTTGATAAGAGCCACAGCTGCCTGAAAAGCAATGAATTTACCTAATTCGGACATATCTATACCATAACAGTCGGGATAACGAATCTGCGGTGCAGTAGAAGCAATAAGTAGTTTTGTGGGCTTCGATCTGCCTAAAATCTGTAAAATACTACGTTTTAGGGTGGTACCTCTTACAATAGAATCATCAATACAAACCAATGCATCCTCCCTGGGTCGAATAACTCCGTATGTAATGTCGTAAACATGCGAGACTAATTGGGCACGACCTGACTCCTGACTGATGAAAGTTCGTAACTTAATATCTTTGTTGGCAATCTTTTCACCCTTCGGCCAATTATCCATTACCAAATCGTCAATCAAAGAGTCAGTGAGCTTCCCAGATTTATTTGCATCAAGAAGTTTTTGTTTCACCTCAGCTCGACGAACGAGCCTTAATTGCTCCATAAATCCATAGTATGCACTTTCTGCAGTATTGGGAACATAACTGAATACGCTTTTCGAAAAATCTTTTCCAACAATCTCCAATACTTGTGGAACGAGAAGGGCTCCAAGTGTTTTTCTCTCTGCATAGATGTCAGGATCATTACCTCTGGAAAAATATATTCGTTCAAAGGAGCAAGCTGACCTTCTCGCAGGATCATCCGCAAATCGTTCCTTCACCACCTCTCCATTTGCACGGATCACCAAAATCGACCCCGGATCAATCTCGGAAACCTCATCCATTCTCTTCTCGAAAACGGTCATCAATGGAGCACGCTCGGAAGCTACCGCAACCAATTCATCATCTTCAAAATAAAAGCCAGGTCTTATTCCTAAAGGATCTCTCATTGCAAAAGCGTCACCGTTTCCTACAATACCTGCCAACGCATATCCTCCATCCCAATTAACTGATGCTTTACGAAATACTTCCGGCAGATTAACTCGTTCCCCAATCCAGCGGGCATGTTCCTTACCGGAAACTTTTTCTGCCTCCGCCTCTTTAGCAAGGCGATCGTTCATCTCATCAAGATAATATCCGGTTTCCTCCAAAATAGCTTGGGTATCAGTATCAAAAACAGGATGCTGACCGCGATCAACTAGCTTTGAGTTAAGTTCTTCCACATTTGTAAGATTGAAGTTTCCTGCAACCATTAGGTTTTTTCCCGGCCAGTTGCTCTTTCTAAAGTAAGGATGACAAGTGGTGGAACCATAAGCTCCAGATGTACCATAACGTAGATGCCCTAAAAGCAATTCTCCACCATATTCGAAATGCTTTTTTATCGTCTCGGGAAACTCTGGAAAAGCCTCACCCTTCTCAATTAGCTTATCTAGAATTTTATTTTGCTTATCAAAAATTTTGGCTAGAGCTTTGCTACTGGTACTACGTTCCCGAAACATAAAAGCTTCCCCAGCATCAATATTTAACTTCATGGACCCGATACCTGCACCGTCTTGTCCACGGTTGTGTTGCTTCTCCATTAAAAGAAACAGCTGATTGAAACCCCACAATGGGGTACCATATTTTTCGGAATAGTAAGATAGTGGCTTTTTTAATCGAATCAGAGCAATACCGCAAAAATGTCCGATTTCTTCACTCATGGACTACTTGTTTAGAGCCTCCATATGCTGAGGAATGGAATCCTCCCATTTCGAGCGCAACTCTTCAACGCTCGACGAAATAATTTTTTGGTTATTCACTTGGACTTGTAATTTACCCGAATATACAGTTTGACCCAATGGATTAATAGAGAGTCCAACAGATTTTGCGCTTGATATAAAATCATTTGAATCAAGTGGAACGACTGCCACCACCACACGCCCCTGACTCTCTCCAAAAAGAAGAGCATCAAAACGTTCAAATGAATTTTCAGATGCAATGGAAATTTCAGCACCGATATGTTTTTCACCAAAAAGCATTTCTGAAAGGCAAACCAATAAACCACCCTCAGAAAGATCGTGGGCAGCCTTAATTTTTCCAGCCTCAATCTGGGAAATAAGAAATTCCTGTAATTTCTTTTCACTTTCTAAATCAACCGTAGGGACTGAACCCTCTTTTTTACCAAACTGGGTCTGCATGAAATAGCTTGCTCCCAACTCACTAGGCCACCCCCCCAAAAGGAATAACTCCAAACCTTCCTTTTTTACTTGGCTCCTCGTAACCTGTTCCTGCCTATCAATTAATCCCACCATCGAAACCACGGGGGTTGGATCAATCGCTCCCTCACCATGCTCATTGTATAAGCTGACATTGCCGCCAACCACAGGAACATCGAAAAAAGCACATGCATCTGCGAGTCCTTTGACGCACTCCCTCAGCATATAGTATGCTTCCGGCTTGTTCGGGTTACCGAAATTTAGATTATCGGTGACCGCCAATGCTTTCGCTCCCGAACAAGCCAGATTCCGCATACATTCCACAAAGGCGATTTGAGCACCTTTGTAGGGATCAAGTTGGCAGAATCGATTATTACAGTCATTGGCGATGGCCAAGTACTTATCGATTCCCGCGATACTCAATCTTACCACACCCGCATCGCTTCCGGGTTCAATTTTACAACCCGACATAACCATATGATCATATTGCTGCCAAACCCATCGCTTTGAAGCAATGGTTGGATGGCTTAGTAAATTTTTTAAAGCATCTTCAACTTGGTCAATTGAAATATCCTCTATTGATTCAATTGACCAATTCCTTGCTTCCGCCACATGAGCTGGTTCCGAAGCAGGCTGGTCGTAAACCGGTGCTTCATCAGTAAGCGACTTCGCAGGCAAATCTGCAACAATCACACCTTTATGTCGGACCACCATGCGATCGCCATTTTTAACCTCTCCAATTTGAGCTGCATGCAAATCCCATTTTTCAAAGACTTCCTCAAGCTCGCGCTCCCTACCCTTTTGCACAATTACCAACATTCTTTCCTGACTTTCGGAAAGCATAATTTCATAAGAATTCATGCCAGTCTCCCGCTGGGGAACTAGATCAAGATCAATTTCTATACCAGAATCTCCGCGCGATGCAGTCTCGCAGGTCGAACATGTCAAACCAGCTGCACCCATGTCTTGAATACCAACTACGAGACCAGGAATAGCCATCATTTCTAAGCAAGCTTCGAGTAAAAGCTTTTCCATAAATGGGTCACCTTTTTGTACTGCCGGTCTATCCTCTGCACTCTCTTCGGTAAGCTCTCGGGAAGCAAAACTTGCACCACCTAATCCGTCCCGCCCTGTACCTGGACCGACATAATATACCGGATTGCCAACGCCCGTAGCTGCACCTTTTTGAATATCCTCATGACGTAGAATGCCAGCACACAGAGCATTAACCAAAGGATTACCTTCATAACACTCATCAAAATAAATATCTCCCCCCATATTTGGGATACCCAAACAATTTCCATAATGAGAAATTCCACTAACGACTCCTCGAAAAAGCCTCTTTACATGAGAATCATCAAGATTTCCAAATCGAAGGGAATTAGTAAGAAGAATGGGACGGGCTCCCATTGTAAAAATATCTCGAACAATTCCTCCCACCCCGGTAGCTGCACCTTCGAAAGGTTCGATTGCACTTGGATGATTGTGGGATTCAATCTTAAATGCAACCCCCCATCCATCTCCCACATCTATGACTCCAGCGTTTTCTTCTCCCGCCTTTACAAGTACCTGACCAATCACCCCTTTATCTTTCTTCTCGGTAGGAAATAAACGAAGTAGTTTACGGGTATTTTTGTATGCACAATGCTCGGACCACATAACGGAAAAGATTCCCAACTCTGTAAGATTTGGTTCACGTCCGAGAATTTCAAGAATTTGTTGATATTCTTCGGGTAAAATTCCGTGTTGTGAAATGAGATCCTTGGTAATCTCAACATTGAGAATGGGATCCGGGTTGGGCGGAAGTGGTTTATGGGAGGCTTCACTCATGATACGGAAACCACACTTGGTGATGATTGAATTATTGGGCCTAAAAAAGCATTTAGGACTGGCAGACCATCAAGGCAAGGATGGTGAGCACCGACAGCTCTCTCAGGATGAGGCATCATGCCGTACACATTTCCTGCAAGATTACGTATTCCTGCAATGTCATTCATCGACCCATTTGGGTTACCTGAATAACGAAGCAAAATCTGACCATTCTCTTCCAGTGATGAAAGAATGGATTCATTGGCCCGAAAATTCCCTTCACCATGAGCGATAGGCAAAACAAGAGATTCTCCAAGACTATTTTTATTAAACCTTTCGTTAGAATCCTCAACGATAAGCGGTTGGTTTAGGCATCTAAAGTCCAGACAATCATTCCGAATCAATGCCCCTGGAAGTAATCCTGACTCACAAAGAATCTGGAATCCGTTGCAAATACCAAGGACCTGTCCACCTTTGTCAGAAAATTCCTTTACATCATTCATGATAGGAGAAAAACGAGCGATGGCACCACATCGTAAATAGTCACCAAATGAAAACCCCCCGGGCACAATGACTGCCTCTGTCTCACCTGGTAAAGGATCTTTATGCCAGATCCTTCTGGCAGAAATTCCAAGCACATCCTTCACTGCATGTTCGGAATCCCAATCACAATTCGATCCGGGAAATTGAATAATAGCAACTTTCACGATTTATTCTCCTCCTCTTCGAAAACTTCTTCTACTACCGGATTCGTCAACATACCTACACCATCAATCTCCACAGTTACTTCGTCTCCAGGAATCAAGAATCTCTTGGGATCTCTTGCTTCGCCGACCCCCGCAGGTGTACCCGTGAGAATGAGAGTACCGGGCAACAAAGTCGTACTACCACTCAAAAAAGAAATGAGAGCAGGAACATCAAAGATCAAATCGTCAGTTTTTGATTCCTGCATCTTTTCATCATTTACATATGAGCGAATAGTCAGACTAGATGGATCAGGAATTTCATCCGCAGTCGCCAAGCATGGACCAACCGGACAAAATGTATCAAAAGTCTTTCCACGACAAAATTGACCTCCCCCTTTTTCTTTTTGCCAGTCTCTGGCACTGACATCGTTAGCACAAACATATCCTAAGACATAGGAAAGGGCATCTTCTGGTTTTACATTTTTGCATGGACGACCAATTACTACTCCTAACTCCGCCTCATAATCAACTTTGTCACTTCTAAGAAAACGGGGCAGAACCACAGGGTCTCCAGGATTCTGCACCGCTGTTGGAGCTTTCATAAAGACCATTGGGTACTTTGGGATTTCCATTCCTGTCTCTTCAGCATGAGCACGATAATTCAATCCGATTGCATATATACAGCGAAAATCTATTGGAGTTAACAGCTGAAATGGAGTTATAGCTTCATCCGTAGCTTCAAAATCTCCATTATCTTTTTGATGAATCAGGAAGGTCTTACCTTCGGAGTCAAAACGACCAAACCCCATTTTCCCGGACTGGTCTAGGTATCGGAAGATCCTCACCCTTCCTCAATTTCGTAACGGAAATCCTCTATGACAGGATTACTTAGTAAACCGTCACATAATTTATCCAGCTTTTCTCTTGATTCAGGAGAATCAGAACCATCCATTTGAAAAGTAATTGTCTTTCCCACTCGGACACCTTCGACCGTTTCGTGGCCAAGACTTTTCATAGCCTGCTCGACCGCCGCTCCTTGTGGATCCAAGACAGTATGCTTGGGTGATACATAAACTGTTACCTTCACTGCATCCCTTGAAATGAATCAATGGCAGATGTTTCAACCTTATTTTGCGCACGTTGGAAAAAACTTTGCGAATTACCCATTGGATTGTGCTAGTGGATGAAAATTTGCATGCTCATCCAACAGTCTTTCCGACCCAACCTGCGTGTAAATTTGGGTCGTACCAATATCAGCATGACCCAACATTTCTTGCACAGATCTAACATCTGCTCCCCCCTGCAATAAGTGCGTAGCAAAAGAGTGCCTCAAGGCATGAGGACTAACTTTTTTTTCTATGCCCGCCTTTTTTGCATAACCCTTCACTAGAACCCAAACCATTTTTCGGGAGATTTCTTTTCCTCGTATACTCAAAAACATGGCACTCCCGGTTCCATCCCTGACTAAATTGGGACGTCCGCCATGTAAGTAGTTACGTACAGCCTGAATTGCATGCTGACCAACTGGAACCACTCGTTCTTTCGACCCTTTTCCAAATACACGAGCAAAACCTTCATCTGTGTCGATTGCGTTAACAGGAATCGAACAAATCTCGGAAACCCTTAATCCACTCCCGTACATCAACTCCAATAATGCAAGATCTCGTTTCCCCAATGGAGTATTCAAGTCAGGTGCACTCAGAATTCTTTCCATCTCAGGAATACTTAAACAGTGAGGTAATGATCTTCTTCTCTTCGGGTTACCAATTAACTCGGTTTGATTTTCTGCAAGCTCTCCTTCTGAGACATAATAACTAACCAACATTCTTATTGCTGATAATTTGCGGGCCAAGCTTGCCACTGCATATTTGTTATCCGTCAAGGAAGCAATCCAGGCTGAGTAGTTTTCGATTTTTGCATCCTTCCAACTATTAACGCCCTTCCCTTTTAAAAAAATGGCACACTGGATTAAATCTGTCTCATAAGAATCAATCGTATTTTGAGAAAGGCCCTTTTCTAGTTGAAGCCATGCCAGAAAACCACTGATCCATGACTCGAATCCTACGGGTGGCTCTATTTTAATTTTTTCCATCGAACCTTATAATCGAGTTACACTGAATGGCTAAAAATCAAGTCTGTGGAGGGTCGACTGGGCTAAGTTCTCCGGCAAATAACTTACGATAAATCCGATTAATAGGAGTCTTCAGTCGACTAACCATGAATTTTTCCTTTCTCAAAGCTCCGTAACCATATCGATAACTTGCAGCAAGACGGGGATAGGAGAAAAGAGCTTGGCTTTCAAGCATGCCCTTCAACCTCTTTAGATAAAGCATTCCAATTTCCACATTTGTTTCCCACTCAAAAGCCTGTCGGTAGTGAAGTTTTGTAACATCTGACCAAGCTGCTTCGGTTAATTGCATCATTCCCTTGGCAACAGATGATTCAGCGTTGGCATTAAGACTACTCTCCGCGTGACATATCGCGTAGACAAAACTCGGTTCTAATCCATGACCCGGTGCTTCCAAGCTTATCTTTTTCCATACTTCGTCCTTGGAAATATAATTCGCATCACGATCGAAGAATTTACAGCTTATCGAGTAGCTTAGTATCCCAAGAACTAACCAACCGAAAGTTACTTTTCCCAAAAGTTTAACTCCATCCATCTAGTTGAGATTCTAAGAGACAACCCTCAACCTAGGCAAGAATCATTCAACACTCCTCACACGGTGACTGAAACAAAAAGAAATGCGAGAATGAGAACTAGTATAAAAAGTGCGGTCAAACCGACCGGATAAATGCCCAATCGAACTCTTCTTTTAAGGGCCTGCTCACTTTTGGAACCCAATGATCCCCTGTATCCAAAACCCTGTAATACAATTGACAGAAAAACAGTTGTATTTACTTGTGCAGATTTGGCAAAGGTACAAACCTTTCCGGTAAGTCCTGCAATCAGTAATGTATGGGAAAGCTGATTCAATCCATTCCAGAAAAATGCTCCAAACTGAAGAAATCCACGACCGGCTTTTCGGTATATCCAATCGGCGTCAAGATTGACAGATGGTAATTCCGGGGGATATTTGCCCCAAAGATTTAGGAGAGTAAAAGCTAGAGCTGAAAACAATAGAATCTCCAACTGCGTAATTACATGAGTAGCATCGTAGGGGTGATATCCAGCAGCACCGTTTGGCAGAAGATCATAAAGCCATTGAGGATTACAACCAAGAAAAACGCAAAGGAAAGAGGATAGCCCCATAGCCAATAGCATATTGATTGGGGCCTCTTTCGGTCTCAAACCTGAATCGTGAGCAAAAAAAGCAAAGAATGGTATTTTGATGCCTGCATGGTGAAAAACTCCTGCCGATGCAAAGAGCAAACACAGCCAAACCAAGGAATGTCCATTGCGTGCAGTTTCGGTAATGATAATCGATTTACTTACAAAACCACTGAACAAAGGAAAAGCTGATATGGAAGCTGCTCCAATGATACAGAAACCGGTTGTCCATGGCATAGTTTTATAGAGCCCGCCCAAATGTGAACCTCGAATCTCTCCCGTTCTGAAAAGGACAGCCCCCATACTCATAAAAAGCAAACCTTTGTAAAGAACATGGGTGAAAGCATGGGCAATAGCACCATCGATGGCCAACTCAGTACCTACGCCAATGCCAACTACCATAAAACCAATTTGATTAATTTTGCTGTAGCAGAGTACTCGTCTGAGATCATTTTCGATGACGGCATAAAAAATCGGAAACATGGCCATAACCCCACCTACAGTAATCAGAATCTCGGCTCCGGGAAAAAGCCTAGCCAACATACAGACTGCACACTTTGTGGTAAAAGCACACAACCAGACCGGCCCCGTTGGTGTTGCTTCGGCGTAGCCATCCTTCAACCAAACATGCAGCCCCGGAAAAGCCGCCTTGATACCAATGGCAAACAAGATAAGCATAGCCCCCGTGTCACCGTTTTCTAAAGCTCCTGTTAAGGATTCAAGAGAAAATGCACTTGCCCCTTCGCCATGATAACGCAGAAGAACACCAAATAAAAGGAGAAGTCCGGAAGATACATGGAAGAAAAGATAGCGGAATCCTGAATCTTCAGCTGTCTTAGTTTTTTGGCCCCAAATCTGAAAAACAGAAGTGATCGCCAGACCTTCCCACCAAAGAAAGAGCGAAAGCATATCCCCGGCAAAAGCCACACCAACTGCAGTTGCTGCATAAAATAAGGCCATGGAAACCTGCCATGGATCCTTCACATGAAATGAATAAATCCCTGCAACCAAGGCGGCGATATGAAAAAGATATCCAAAAACCTTTGCTTGTTGATCGACAGACACTCCAAGAAGTTCGTAGCCAAAAAGATTGAGAGTGGATACTCCACCAAGCTCGAGGCCGTAAACATGCAAGAATCCAAAAATTGGAGACAATATCAGTGCAATTGATGCAAATCGACCGCGCAAAACCGCAGCGGCCAAACCTCCTATGAGCAAGGCGGTGGCTGGATGTGCTCCAATTTCATAGGTTGCGGCAAGGGTATTCATATCTACTTCTTGTCCCAGTAATTCTCATCCCGCATAAGGATGTTTTTTCCGTTCCAGCTCCTCATCAATTTAGAAAGATAAACCAAGCCAACACAGGCAATAAATCCATATATTCCATAAAATGCTGGTAGGGTTTCCACTCCATGCAATGTTTCCTCTTCTCCGAATGCAGCATGTTTGTGCCAGCCTATACTGAACACAAAATCCGCCAATATCACCAACCCGCAGAGCCAATAAAACCATCGGATCAACTTTTTGACATTGGCCGGCTCATCCAGCCAACTTTTTTCATGTTCATCAATCTTCGTTTTGGAATCTTTGCTCATGGTAATTCAGTTTATGGAGTCACCCCCGCTAATTTTAATAATGAATCAGACCAGAAGAACAGAGCAAAACATCCGACAGCTGTTAATGCCAAAGGGATAACGCAAGGCCATGGGGCCTCCTGAATTTCTTCATCTTCATCCGAGTCGTCAGACCGGAAGAAGGCGGTAACCGCAACGGGTAAAAGATAGAAAACATTGAGCAGCGAACTTATGAGTAAAACAACCACGACCCACATGGCGTCCCGATCCAATGCACCCAATGCCAAATACCACTTACTTATAAAACCACCGAGAGGCGGTAATCCGATCACGCTGAGTGAACCAATCATGAAGGCTCCCATAGTGATGGGCATTCGTCTACCTAGCCCGCGAAGTTGACTGACATATTTTTTGCCAGTTGCGACAAAGATCGCACCTGCACAAAAGAACAGTGTAATCTTACCACATGCATGCATTGCTATGTGAAGAACAGCCCCCCCCTGTCCACGATCGGTGGCAATTGCCGCACCAAGAACAATATACCCAAGTTGTCCTATGGTGGAGAATGCCAGTCTTCGTTTTAAATTATCCTGAGACAAGGCAATAAGTGAAGAAATAAGTATGGTTGCAGATGCTAAGATCATTGCCCACTCCTCTCCACTCAACTTTGAAAGCACCTCCGTTCCGTAAACATCTGCATACACGCGGTACACACAGAAAACTCCTACTTTCACGACTGCCACTGCATGAAGCAAAGCGGAGACCGGAGTCGGAGCCACCATCGCTCCAGGCAACCATGAGTGCAAAGGCATTAGACCGGCTTTTGCAAATCCATAAGTGAAAAGAAATAAGAGCACAATTTGAGTACCCTCACTGAAAGCTCCGATCTTTCCGGTATCGGCGAGGAAGTCCATGGTCATCTGACCACCATCGAGCCAGACATAGCACCAGCTCAATGCGGGTAATAGCAGGCACAAAGAGGTAAAGAGTAGATAGCCAAGATAAGTACGACCACCGGTTCGGGCTTCCTTGTCCTGCATATGAGTGACCAACGGAAAGGTCGAAACGGATAGCATCTCATAGAAAAAATAGATGGTCAGTAGATTTGCTGAAAAAGCTACCCCCATTGTGGCAGAAAGGGACAGAGCAAAAAAAGAATAGAAACGCGTTTGGGCATGCTCGTGCAACCCCCTCATGTATCCTATCGAGTAAAGGGTGGTGGCAATCCAGAGTATAGAGGCAACCAAGGCAAAAAGAAGGCCTGGACCATCGACCCTCAGAAGCATGGGAACATAGGAAAATATCTGCCAAATGTGAAATTCAATAATACTTCCTCCCAAAATGACTGGAAGCATCGAAAGCACTACAGCCGCCTGCACCGATGCTGCCGCAAAAGTAATGAGTTCACGAAGATTGGCCCGCTTCTCTCCGGCCAGCATAATTCCGATCAGCCCGAACCAGGGAGCTATCAGTGCTATCAGGGGGCGGATGTCTTCTACTATGATTGGCGTGCTCATTTATATACAACTCCCGTGGGTAAATCGTACGCCTGCAGAAAGGTCTCGATTTGATTGACCACATCCTGATTGTAAATTCCGATTAGTAGTACGATCGATGCGGCAATAAGCAGGGGAATCAACATAATCAGGGGTGCCTCGTCAAAACGGGTTTGTTCTTTGCTTAGCCCGAGATCTCCATGTCCCTTGCCCAAATTCTTACCACTTTCATCCACGGCAAGATGAATTCTTTCAATAAGACGGAAAAAGAGAATGACCATGACCATAGTTGAAAACATCAGCACAATCATATACTCCCAGCGTTGTGAAACCATTCCTCCGGTAATCAGATACCACTTACTGAAAAATCCACATGTCGGAGGGAGACCAATAATCGAAAAACCTCCAATAAAAAAGCCAATCATGGTAAGGGGCATTCTAGAAAATAATCCCCGCAAACCATCAAAGTGTGTGGTCTTACACTTGTGCAATACAATACCTGCTCCCAAAAACAGGCATAGAGTCATGCATGCATCACTGATAATGTGAAAGATCGAACCAATCAGTCCATAATAATTATAGATCCAAACACCTCCCACCATGTACCCCACTTCTGCCACTATAAGATAGGCAAGCATTCGCTTAATCTCTCTTTGCGACAGAGCAAGAAAAGCAGCACATATGATCGCGAATACCACTAACCACGGCATCCAGCTAACCCAGATGGTTTTTTCAAAAGAGAAGTCTACTCCGAATACCGAAAGAACCATTCGGATCATCACATAAATCATCACTTTCGTTACCAAGGGAGCAAGTAAGCAGGATGTGGTCGTAGGAGCATTGCAATAGGCATTGGGAAGCCATGCATGAAAAGGAAAGAATGCCATCTTTATAAGGATACCCACTCCTATTAGAACAAACGCAACCTGCATGGTTGCAGAATCCGCCAAACTATTGGCTTCTATGACTTCACGAATGCCCACCATGTTCAAAGTACCGGTTTTAATATAAAGATAACCGACCCCGAGAAGGTAGAGTGAAGCTCCAATTGTTCCCAAAATTAAGTAATTGAAGGTTGCCGCCGCCGCACGGTTGGAACCAATCGCAATCAATCCGTATCCGGTTAATGCCGCCACTTCTATCAGCACATACAGATTAAACGCGTCTCCCGTAAGCGAAATCCCAGCCAAGCCTGTAATCTGCAGGAGCATGAGCGAATAATAAATTGATTCTTTATTCGGAGTTTCTTTTTCAACATGAATTTTAGAGTAAACCGTAACTATCAAGCCAACCCCCAAAACTACCAAAGCAATAAGGGCAGCCAATAGATCGGCACGGAATTCAATCCCCACACCACGGGGAAATAAATCCAAAGTCCAACCGCCAAGAAGGTAGGATACTTCATGATTGGGAGATTCCATTGCCTGTATCAGTACTTCCACACCAGCCCAAGTTGCACCTGCCATGGAAAGAACGGAAATAGGATATGCCAATTTACGATTGAAAAAGCCAGCCAATGCCACGAATACCGAACCAAACAGGGGAAAGATCAAAATCCATGCAATCGCGTTTTCCATTAGTTCTTCTTTTTAGAACGACCCTTTACGCCATTTGATTGGGTTGTCTTCTTTCGCCTCCGGGCATTTCTCTCCTCCAGTATCAGAGGAGAAAGGCTTGCCCGTTCATCTGCCCGATCAAGCTTATCCAGCAATTCATCTTCTTCTATGGTACCATACCCCTGAAAAATTCGCTGGGTCAGGGCAAGCGCAAGACCGAGGGTGGCTACTCCTACCACGATGGCCGTAAGCATAAGCACATGAGGCAATGGATTGGCATAGCCAGTGATTGCATCCGCTTCCAAGGCAACCGGACCTGATGCAGTGCCAATGTGTGATGATTCATTTTCATCACTTGAGTTGTGAGAATGTTCACCATGAGGATCATGTTCGGGCAGATAGATGGGAATGGTTGCCTCTTTCTTAACCGCAATGGAAACGTAGAAAAGAATGATTGCAGTTTGAAAAATCGACATCCCGATCAACTTTTTGATCAGATTTCTTTTGGCCAGCATGGCCCACAAGCCAATCAAAAGAAGAATCACATATATACAGTAATTCAACCGTTCCAGGAATAATTCACTCGCTATGCTTGCTTCTCCCATACTACAATTGATCGATCACAGGCCTTCTTTCAACCGGCCCTCCGAGGCCAGGTTCGCATACAGGGCAAACATAATTGCAGAGACCGTAAACCCTACACCAATCTCCACACCAAGCATGGCGTGATAACGGGCCATCTCCCTTGAAACCGGGAGAACCCTTTCCAGTTCTGCATAATCAAGAAACTCACCACCAAGCAGCATGGAGAGTAGACCAATCCCTCCATAAATCAGGATGCCAAGAACAGCCACAGTCAGGCAGCGTTCAATGGGAAAACGAGATATTGCCTTTTCGAGGTCCCAAGACAGGGCAATAAGGATGAAACTTGCTCCCATCACCACCCCACCCTGAAATCCTCCCCCCGGACTGACATGACCATGAGCCAACACATAGAAAGCAAAAATCTGAAGTACGGGAACAATTAATCTTACCGTATTGGTAACAATCAAGTCAGGTTCTGCTTCAACTTCATGGTCTTTTCTTCGCGGACGTCCCTTAGTCGAGCCCTTTAGAATCGCGATAACAGCCATCCCTGCAATGAAAACCACAACCGTTTCAAACATGGTATCAAAGCCACGATAGTCGGCAAGAACTGCTGTAACCATATTGGGTACTTCCGTGTCCACTCCAGTATTTCCAATAAAATGACTGGATACCGGAGATTTGGAAGCCGGCGATTCAACATCTCCCCATTTCGGGAAATCCTGGGCTGCCCATAGTAGCAAACCACCAATAGCAAGAACGGGAATTATGGATAAAATCTTCATCAGTCGTTTGATTTTCTCCTCAAATGAAAGACTGTTGCCACTAATACCACTGTGCTTATCCCGGCACCCACCGTTGCTTCTGTAAATGCAACATCCACCGCTCCCATTTCCGCCCAAAGTAAGCACATAAGAAAACTGTAAATTCCAAAAACCACTGCGGAGACCAGAAGATCTTTGACCCAAAGAGAGGCAGTTGCTGCAACTAAGAGGAGTAACAGAATAAAGGTATTAAAGATTTCGAGTCCGATCATCGCTTCTTCTTCCCTCTTTTCTTGGATTTCTTCAAGTCATCCTCAGTCATGGGCATTTCATCGTCCTCAAATGCGGCACGCATAAGGGCATGGGAACTGGTCGGCGTGGTAAGGTATATGAACAATACAACACCCAAAATCTTGATGAGCAGCAGCCAGCTACCGACGGATAAATCATCCATGGTCACAAGACCGAAACCACCAAGCATAAGCATGGTTGAGAGAGTGTCTCCTTTTCCCGCTGCATGCATACGGGTATAAAAATCAGGAAAGCGAACCATTCCCACAGCAGAACCAAGAAAAAAGATTAGACCTAAAATGCCGCAGATTACACCAATGATTTGTAGAAGAAGAAAACCATCCCCACCATCTTCCGTTGCAACAGCCAATGCAAAAAATGAAAAACTATCCAAGCTCATGTCTTGCTCCCTTCTTTGGATTTCTCTCGGGCTTCCATTTCTTTCAATGAAATGGTCCGGTTGAGATACCTTGAAACGATGATGGCTGCCACAAAGTTTAGAAGAGCATAAGTGAGGGCAAAATCCACAAACATTTCCACACGACCATATAAGGTACCAATAATCACCAATAGAACTGCCGTTTTCGTACCGATTACATTCACACCCAGAATGCGATCAAAACCAGTCGGACCTATGCAAATCCTGTAAATGACTGGTATCATTAACACAAACAGGCTCGTGCCCATCACAATGGCAAACCACTCAGCTATCATTTTGCCAACACTTCTGGTTCAAAAACTTCCGCTACTTTTCTTTCGATCGCCCCGGTAAGTAAATCGTCTTCCAGGAACTGACTCATCGTATGAACATGAAAAATATCACCTCGGATTAACATGGTGATGGTTCCGGGAGTTAAAGTGATGGAGTTTGCAAGTACGAACTTTGCGAAATCTGTCTTTAGGTATGTTTCAAAAGTCACCACTCTCGGTGACATTTCCTCATAACCCTTTTTGGTCATTGCCAGTTTAAAAACATGAAGATTTGCTTTTACAACCTCCCATGTAATCCATGGCAGATAGCGAATAAACGCCACAGCCTCCTGAAAACGCTCGTTCAAACCCTTCTTCCGGTTGTGATAGAGAAGGTCCTGAGAAATCCAGGTAACAACAAAAGAGGAAATTAAACCCAATCCCAGATGGAACGCATCGAACTTGCCCGAGAGGATAACCCAATTGAGCATGAGCAGTAAAAAGATGAGGATTGGATACACTACATTATCTAAAAAAGATAAAATATAATTTGTGCAACATTGATCGGAAAAATAAGTCTTAAAGATGATTGAATTATAATAATTTCAACTCTTGTGAACCGTTGAATTACTATATGATTTCTAAAATCAATTAAACGAAGCAGAACTATCTGTTTAAATTCTCAAAAGCCTCGTTTTTAAGTTTCTGAGAAAACTCGATGACTTTTTCAGTCAAGTTACCGACTTGAGAAAGTTGATCAGGATACCAATTGTACTTTTCGTTTAAGTCGGTCTTGTTCTGATCGTAAAATTTATCTCCACTAATTTTATTTGAATCATCTTCAAAATCTTTAGTTAGTTCTGCAAACTTCTGAATTTCATTAAGAATAATTTTTAAGTTAGCAAAGAATGCATTATGTCTCTTAATCAATAACAGTTCCCTATTTTCAGTGTTCAAGGAATTGTAAAATGTTTCCCAACTTTCAATATGAGTCCACAAAACTGGGTTCAAGACTATCCTTTTTGGAGGTGGTTTTTTATTTTCCTTGTATGCCCGAAAAAATGGAAAAGCGATTTTTTCATCATATTCATTGCCCCAGGAAACCATGTCTGCGTGACAGGTTTCCATGAGCCTGTACAGATTTTCAGCGGTACCACTCTCAAGGTTTACTGCTGGATTTTTTATTACCTCCTGGACCGTGGCATTTTCATCGACTGATGGATTGTTAATGGATGCCTCTCTCTCAGAAACTACTTTTATCAAATTTTCCAGATCTTCCTGAAGTGTAATGAGAAGACCGCCGGTTTCAGCCAATTTTTCCGGATACCATTGAAACTGCAACCGTAACTCAGTACCATTTTTATCGTAGTATTCATTATCAAGTTTTCCCTCACCGGATTTAGCAAATTGCTCAGACAATTTTTTAAAACCATTAATTTGAGAAAGCATATTATTCGCCTTTGTAAAAAAACTTTTAGTTTTTTGGATAATATCCAGATCAAGATTCCTCATTTCTTTGGACTGGACCATTTTTTTCCAATGCTCACTTAGTTCACTAAGTTTTTGTTCAATCTCAATCTTTTGAGGTTTTGGCTTTTTACCTTCCTGATAAAGGCTAAGGAAAGGAATCGCATAATTCTCTGCAAATTCTTCTTCTATCGAAACAAGTTCTGAATAAGTACTTTTGAGCAAATTCTCCAGGTTTTCAAGAATCTGCTTTTCCAGTTTTTCATTTGATTCTTTTACGGGTGGCAAATCCTTTTTATTTTTTTCTTCATTTTCAGTTTTAGAATTCTCATCCAGGTTTACTTCATTGCTAAAAACTAGAGAGTTCTGCGTCTTGAGCTCTGAATTCGGAAAGTTTTCTTTAAATTCAGCAATGAGCAAAAGTCTGGTCTCTTTGGCTTGCAAAGCAATCTTGCCCAAGGATTGTGAAATCGTCCAAAGATAGTTAACATACCACTTGTATTTGTTTCTCAATTCTATTCCATCAGGTTCATAGAAAAAACTTGCGTCCCTGTCCAATTCCGGAATCAAAAGTAAATCACTTTGACGTTCGAACCTTGAATAAAGATCCAATATATCCTGTAAATTTTTGAGGAAAGACTGAATTTCCAAAATGATTGCAACATCAAGTAACTCAATACCGCCACTTTGCAGAATAGCTTCCCAGGTGCCTGTGTTTACTGTACCCATACCTCCTGCAAGAATTTCACGTAGGGCTGGTTTCTTACCCTGTGTGTAATCTTTAAAAAAATCACTGGTATATCCACTCTGCAGTAACTCTTTAAAAGAACTAATTTCCTCTTCATATCCTGCAAATTCATCAATTAATGCTTCCAGAATTTGCCGACTTCTTAGATCATCTAGATTTTTTTCATGATTGCGCTCAAGTATGAACGCTCCATACATGCCAATAAAAACACAAAGCAATTCTGCCAAAAGCCATCCAGATTTTTTAAAAAAACCTTTAGATGTGCGTGTTAGCTTAAAGAGAATCATTAAATTGGTAGTAATCAAAAAGTCTCAAAATGATTTGTTTACATATATTCCAAAAGAATGGGGATAGAAAACTAAGTAAGTAAATATATTCTATCCAAATCTAAGTGTATGATTTATGCGTAAGGATTTCCAATAATACTTCATTATCTAAATCAAAATCAACTTTTATAATAATAGTAAAAAATTAATTTATTATTTCGTTCTGTCTTTATTCTTAG
>JAYZJX010000049.1:0-16573 GCA_036164015.1 Verrucomicrobiota bacterium
CCCATCTGGGTACAAATATTGTTTTTACGAGCCATAAGTGCAAGTTGCCTGGCTTCCCATACCGTGTGCGTGAGTGGCTTTTGGACATAGACATGTATGCCCCATCTCATTCCCATCATTGTAGCGGGTGCATGGGTATGATCTGCCGTGCTTACATTCATGACATCGATCTTATCTCCCATTTGGCTAATCATCTCACGAAAATCACTAAATTTCACAGCATCCGGATGCTTCCGAACTGAAACATCAAGCCTGCGTGCATCAACATCACATGCAGCAACCACATCACCATGCATTGCCAATCCATCAAAATCACCCTTACCTTTACCCCCAACCCCAACACCTGCTACCTGCAACCTACTATTGGCTCCAAAAACCCTGCTTGGCACGAAAGTGAATGCAAAGGCCGAAGATGCAGCTGCCCCGATAAAGGAACGACGTGAATAGGAAAATGTCTGTTTGAAGTTACTTGAATTCATAAAATAGTGTAACTTTATCACATTCTACAATTATCCTCTGAGGCAAGATAATTTTTAGCATACCGTGTATTTATATTTTAATTGCTAAAGAAAAACTAAGGTTTCTTTTGCTTTTCGTTGTTGTTACTCAAGTCATCCAAAAACCTTTTCTTTTCAATAAGGTTTAATGACTGGAATCTTTTCATCCGAGAGGCACGCTCGCTAGGAGAAAGTCTTTCCATATGTTCTTTTAGGAGTGCGTGCCTTCGCATTAAATCCTCAATATTCCTACTTCTTTCTTCAGGAGTGCGGTTGTTAAAATGCGTGAGTTTCTCCTTTAATGATTTTCTTTCTTCTTCAGTGTAATTCTCAAGTCTCTCGATGGTTCTTCGTAGCATTTTCAATCTTTCGGGAGGCAATTCGAGTAACCGTCTTAACATACGAATCTCCTCATCCCCTACTTTCGCAAAAGCCGCACCCTTTCTTTTCTTACTTTCTTTCGGTCTTTTACTGACTACATCAGATTTAGATGACTCCGTTTTTCCTTTCAGAGAAAAAACAGAGAAAGAAAAAGTCGTGAGAAAAACCAGATAGTATCTTACTAGGAACTTATTCATGGCAAAGGGATCGTTTCAAGAGAGACTAGCAATTCATAACTCGAATCAAAGTCTACTGAAAAAAAATCGATCGACTCAGGTGAAGCTAGTAACCATTCATCAAGAATCTCGATTTCTCGAGGCAATAAATCCGTTCCGGCAAAGGATGGAGCAGGAGATTGAACAGATTCACTCTCGATGGATAAATTTACATCTAATTCATTCCTCTGAATGATTAATCCAAAAAAAACTACCAGACACGCAGCAAGTGGCAGACCAAAGTAAATAAATGGGAATGAAGGTGTCTTGGTTTTACTGTTAGTCAGAATTTCACTTGCAAGTTTTGATTCATCAAACTGACAACTTACTGAGTTATTCTCGCATTTGAGAAATCTATCAATCTCGTGATCGTAATCCATATCTACTTTTTTCATCTTATAATTGTGGCTTAATGGCCTGCTTTAGAACGGACCTCGCCCGATAAATCCAAGTTTTAACTCTAGACTCGTTTGTTTTCATCATTTCAGCAATTTCTTGATAACTCCACTCTTGTTGAACTCTTAACAATAAAGCAGTTTTATGGTTTTCTGGCAGTTTCTTCATTTCTATGGAAAGAATTTCCTGCAATTCAGAAGTATTCTCACTTGATTCTGTTCCTAATTCCCATTCTGAAAGTATATTCGCCTGTGGCCTTCTTGCCTTTTTTTTAAGTTCGTCAATTAAAAGATTACGTGCGATCGAAAAAAGCCATGTGGAAACTTTGGAAATTGGTCTGTAAGAACCAGAAGCTTTGTAAATGCGATGAAAAAACTGCTGTGTAAGATCTTCCGCATCTGCATAGTTTGAAAGTGAACGGTAGAAATAAGAATGTATTGGTCCCTTCCAGTCAGCAATTAATTCGATTAATGCATTGCGATCGCCTCGTGCAATGCCATTGATTCTTTTTTGGTCCTTATCCATTAAATGTTCCTCGGGATGAAAACAAGTGCAGCTTTGTAGATTTTTGATATCCACATTTAAGGCAAAGCATGGATGTAGGATGGACATACTTTAAGTTAACGATATTTGGCGAAAAAAGTTTCACCTTTTTTAAAAAAGAAGATTATTCCAAAACCAAAGGAATGATTCTTGCAGAATCAACAATCACAAAACCCTCCGTGCCTTCATTGGAGACTTTTATCGAATAATTCTGATTAGCAGTAAATTGAAATGAACCCAATGAATGCCAAAGATTCTCGCCATCACTTTTTCTTCTCTGATCGATTGTCACCGTTTCTTTACCATTAGAAGTAGTAAGCTCATAGTTTACTGATCCTGCTCTATTTCCATGTGGAAGGAAAGAAACCTGCACTTCATGTAAGCCGTTTTTTTCAACTTTGAAAGGAAAATCAGCTGTACACATTCCCTTAGCAGTATTGCCATCATGAAAGTATGAATTGCCAACAAAGGGGCGAAGTGAAGAGCTACGAATCCATTCTCCTGAAAACTTAACTAGTGCACCATCAATAACCAAACCCTCTAATTTTGATGGATCAATGCCCAAACCAGTACTCACTATATTTCTCTCTTCAACTTCAAGTACTTGCCCATCTTCAAGCAATTTCATTTTAAGTTTCTCATACGGTACAGACTGAACCGTTTTTCCTTCATCTATTGCGATTACTGCAGCAGTTGCTGCTGATTGTCCTAAAATCATGAAGACTGGCTCCATACGAATAGAGCCAAACGCAATGTGAGACGACGAAATGCAAACAGGAACAATAAGATTCGAACATTCATTTGCTTTTGGTATTAACGAATCATAGGAAATTTTGTAAGGGCCTCCTGGATTTACCTGAATATCACCCTCATTTAAAACATAAGCACGTCCTTGCTCATCTTTAGCGACATATCGCTGAACATTGTGCGAATCCATGTTGTATGAACCCATTCCCACAGAACGAAGAGTTTCTTTTCGACCTCGAAGATGCAGTTCAGTCATTACGAAATCCCCGATCATTCTACGCGCCTCCCGAACATAAATCTGATGTGGCCAATTTCCATTATCCTTGAACTCATCCTTTGCTAAACCCCAACGACTCATTCGCTCACGAACATCCTCTGGCACTCTAGGGTCATTGCATAAGAAATAGAAATATCCTTTTTGATACTGTTCGTGTTCAGAAACAATTGCCTTTCTTTGTTCGTAAGATCCTTCCGGGTAATTATAGTTCATTCCAATATTATCAGTACTGAAAGGACCATGATTGTTTGTATCAGTTTTAGCATTGGGTATGGGATCAAATTTGCCAAAAACATGCCTCGAACCCATCTGCAATGTTCTCAATAACAACTCATATTGACTAGGATCATAACCTTGAGGTTTTGGAAAAGGCACTCGGTTTTCATCTATTTGAGTTAAGCAAACCCTAAAGTTGTAGGCTTGCATCTTGGAATCACCTTCGCCCTCCTTCCCAGGTCCTGTGCTACTTATTCGAGCCAACAATCCACTTTTTGGATTTCCCTCCTTCATAAATGGATCAACCATGCCTGAAAACTGGTGTTTCTTAGCATTCTTAGTCTGTACTCCACTCAATGTTTCACCGTAAACTGAATTTGCTTCTCGACCCACAAAGTAGGAAACCCCGGAACTAGCCATCAAATCTCCCTCGTATGTACAATCAAGGAATATTTTGCCTTTGTAAATATTTCCAGAAAGTGAAGTTATAGAAATTATCTTCCCTCCCTCTAATTTAACTCCCTTTTCACGATCGAGCCATTCGTCCCTGATGACATCAATCTCATGTTCCTTTACCCATGATTCAAAAATCATTTCAGCAACCTTGGGTTCAAATATCCACATCGTCCTTCGATCACCGTCAATCGCCGGTGAACCCTGTCCTCTGTTTCCATAATTGTCTTTTAGTTCCCACTCCCATGCGTCTGTTCCCTGATAATGTCTCCACACACGATGATAAAATTCTCTGGCAATGCCACCGATTGCCTGTTTTTTTCCGCTATCTGTCCAACCAAGACCACTGCTTGATAATCCACCTAGATGAATATCAGGAGAAATGACTACTACACTCTTCCCCATTCTCTTAATTTGTACAGCCGATGCAATGGCAGCAGATGTACCACCATAAATAACTACATCTACATCCCTATTTTGGGCAGGAGCAAGATGTGATCCAAGGTATAATGCCAATAGAAAATTGATTAATCTACTCTTCCCAAAGAAGCATACCATTTCCTTACATCCCTAATAAAAGAAGATTAACCTGCAAGAAAATTAACCATTTTATTTTAATGCATTAATAGCTGAGTGAATCTCGGGATATTTAAACTGAAAATTTTGTTTATGAAGGACACTTGAAATTACTTTTCTGCTTTTGAGAACTAGCTCTGGAGAAGTTCCCATAAGAATAGCTCCAAGATAAATAGCAGGGCTAGGAGCTGGGAAACCTATGCCTAACGGAGCAAAAACTGCACGCATTTCATTCATAAATTCCTTATTCGTAACTGGATTGGGTGCTGCTAGATTGACGGGATCTGAAATAGAAGAATTCTTCATTAAGAATTTGGCAATGCCCACCCAATCATCAATATGCAACCAACTAATCCATTGAGAGCCTGGACCCTGTTTTCCTCCAAGTCCAAGTTTTGTCAACCGACGCATCACTGGAAATGCTCCACCACCCTCTCCCAAAACAATGCTTATTCTCATTGCGACCTGACGAACTTTTGCGACCCTTGCGTCAAAAAATGCCTTCTCCCAAGCTCTACCAACCTCTTCTGAAAATCCTTCGGCATTACCTTCGCTATGCTCGTCATGTGGTGGCAAATCTCCTCTTCGATCATTGTAAATCGTAGCCGTGCTGGCATTTAGCCAAACGGAGGGCGGTTTATCACATACTCTAATTGCATCTCCGATAACTTTTGTGGAATCTACCCGCGAATTAAGAATTAATGATTTATTTTCTTCAGTATAACGGCAATCTACCGAGCGACCGGTAAGATTAAATATGGCTGTAGCACCTTCAAATTCATGTAGCCAATCTCCAAGATTTTTGGCATCCCATTGAACAAACTTTCCTGTCAGCCCTCTTTTCAAACTTCTCCCGAGGATCACTACTTCGTAACCATCTTCTTGTAATGAGAATGCAAGCGATTGGCCGAGAAATCCTGACCCACCGGCAATGATCACCTTACCCGATGGGTTAGTCATTCCGTTGAAACCTTAGTAAAAATTTGGATAGCCTGATCAATCTGTTCTTCATCAATCTGTAGATGGATGACCAGTCTAAGGGTATGTTCATTAAGAGCAAAGCAGAGCAAGCCATGATCTGACAATTCATTCTGCCACTCAGATGCAGGTCTTTGAGTTTCAACATAGATCATATTGGATTGAACTGTTTCCATTGATACGCTTAGGCCTCGCAAAGAAGTCAGATGTTCTGCTAAGCGTTTGGCTCTCGAATGATCTTTGCTCAATCGGGAAATATTATGGTCCAATGCATAAATTCCTGCCGATGCAATAATTCCAGACTGCCTCATTCCTCCTCCAAACATTTTCCGCCAACGGTGAGCCTGATCTATGAAAGCATGCGATCCTACCAAAACACTCCCTACTGGTGCCCCTAATCCCTTAGATAAACAAACTGAAATTGAATCAAACATGGAAGTGATACTCTTCGCATCCTGTCCACATGACTCTACGGCATTGAACAAACGAGCACCGTCCAAGTGTAATTTACATTCAGTATCTTTTGCAACCTCTCCAACTTCTTTTAAGGTTTCGAAAGGATAGAAAGTACCGCCTCCTCTGTTTGATGTATTTTCAATGCATATCAGGGAAGCATTTGGATAGTGACTACGGCTTCCCTTCGATTTCCGAATCCGTTTTCGAAGCTCCACTGGATCAATAATTCCGTTAGAACTTGGAACCAATGCCATCGAACATCCAGACAAGGCAGCATATCCTCCCCCCTCGTAAACATATAAGTGGCTATACTCCTCCGCTACAATCTCATCACCTGGTTGAGTATGCGTACGAACTGCCACAGCATTTGACATCGTACCGCTCGGGACAAATAGCCCAGCTTCCTTGCCCAGCATTTCCGCTACTTTTTCCTGCAATCGGATTACGGTGGGATCGTCTCCGTTTACATCATCACCGACTTCTGCATTTCTCATTGCATCACGCATCCCTTCACAGGGTTGTGTGACCGTATCGCTGCGAAGATCTATTAAATGGGATGGTTTACTTTCCATCCGTTAAGCCTAGAGTTTTATTTAAGTACAATGTTTTTAAAGTACACCTTCATCGGTGGTCCCGCATGAACCTGAAAGGCAAGCAATCCATCTGCACGACGTGTATTCTTGTCATTATCAATTAATTCGGTGGTTTTGACCCCGTTTATATATTGTGCGAAATGAAAGCCCTTAGCGACGATTCGATACCTGTTCCACTCTCCTTTTTTTACAACTTTTCCTATCTCATTGGTATCTCCAAACTTTTGCACTTTCTTCTGTAATTTCCCTGCATCGTTAACGGTAAGTGTAGTCTGATCTCCCCTCATTGACAGGATACCACGAAATGCTTCCCCATAGCAAATCCCGGAAAAACGGTCGCCAGACTCAAAGTCAGCCTGATATCCTCCAACTCGCCAACCATCGTGTTTACCCGGCTTTATAAAACTTCGGTACTGAATACCGCTATTACCACCTTCACCTTCAATTTTATAATCCAGAGTAAGATCGAAATCTTTCAGAACCCCATCTTGCCAAATCAGGAATGTATTTCCCTTGGTCGGATTTTCTTTGGTGTTTTCGCCAACAATCGCCCCGTCTTTGACGCTCCAATGAAGAGGATTCCCATCCCATCCATTCAGGGTTTTACCGTCAAAGAGAGATTTTTCACCAAGCAGAGAAAAAGAAGTAAAAATAAAAAGGAGCAAAAAGTGTGATAATCTATTATGCATATCATCCATATGTCTGACTCCCATCAATTTAGGCAAGGAAAAGTTGACCCATTCCAACTTTTCTTATCCAATTAAGAACTCCTCGCATGATCAAAGTCCAAGATCTTAAAATTCATTACGGCGAATTCGTCGCAGTAAACAACCTCTCTTTTTCCGTGAAACAGGGTACGATTTTTGGACTCATCGGACCAAACGGTGCAGGTAAAACTACCACCATCAAAGCATTGGCAACACTGCTTGAGCCCACTTACGGAGAAATTTTGATTGGTGATACTTCCGTTTTGCACGAACCTGAAAAAGCTCGTCGTATGCTTGGTTATATGCCCGATTTCCCACCCGTATACGATGATTTGCGGGTAGAGGAATTTTGTGATCTTTTTGCCCGGGCATACGGAAAGACAAAATCAGAAAGAAGGCAAAAGGTGGAGGATGCTCTCAACAAAACCGATTTACTCAATAAACGAAAAGACTTTTGCCGATCCCTGTCCAGAGGAATGAAACAAAGGGCACTTTTGGCCAAGACCATCGTACACGATCCGTCAATCATGCTTCTCGACGAACCAGGTGCCAATCTTGACCCCAAAGCACGGATCGAAATGCGCAACCTGCTTCGTGAACTGGCTGATGATGGAAAGACCATCCTGATTTCTTCTCATGTGCTGACTGAATTACAGGACCTTTGTGACGAAATTGGAATGATGAAAAATGGGGAAATGGCAGTTACCGGATCAATTGAAGAAATTACCCAGAACCGAAAAAGCTCAAGAATCATCGAAATCGAACTTGTTAAATCATCTTCTCGAATCGAAGAAATCGCAGGTGAATGGCCAACCCTTTCAGATCTATCAACAGTTAACGAATCATCTACCCTTTTTGAAATTTCCCATTCAGGAGACAGAGATGACCTTTCAAAATTTTTGGCAAAACTAGTGGAAGAAGGCTTAAAAGTTGTCTCTTTCTCTACCCGTAAATCGAAAGTGGAAGATTTGTTTATGGAAATTGATTCTTCAAATCAAGAAGAGGTAAAAGAGTTATGAACGCACTTATCTTAAGGGGAATGCGTGAAAACCTTCGCCCCAAGCATTTGATTGCAGCCGGGCTGTTCTCCCTGATTGTCTGCTCCACGGCATACATGACTTCCTATCTCGAAGGAGCCAAGGGCAAATATGCCTACGATGAACAGACACAAGAATGGAGCAGGGGCGAAGACTCACCAATCAATGGTGCCCGCAATGCTTTCACCTTTTTGGTCATACTACAAGGGTTCTATCTTATGTTCCTCGGGACCGGACGGGTTGCATCGATTACTGCAGAGGAAAGAGAGTCAGGTCTGCTTGATTATCAAAGGATGACTCCGATGAATCCGTTTTCCAAAATTGTCGGTTACATTTTTGGTCTCCCCGCGAGGGAATATTATATGTTTATCTTTACCATTCCCTTCCTTCTTCACTGCGTGGTGGTGGGTAAAATCCCCTGGGACAATGTCTTTCAATTGTATGCCGTTTTTTTCTGCTCGGTTATCCTCTATCACCTCACTGCACATGCGGTGGGACTCATTGTACCCAAGCCAAGGGCCGCATCATGGGTATCGCGAATTGTGGTACTCGGTCTGTATGTTGTACTCCCAGGTCTCGGACAGGCAGGCGTCACTTTCTTATCTTTCCTCACAATTCTCCCCACCTATTTCGGTAAAATACTTCCGGTCTTACATCCTGTGGAAAAAGAGATGAAAATGGGACATTACGAACAACTAGCCATAGATTTCTGGCAAGATGTTCCCTTCTTTGACTTCACAATTTCACCCACTGCCTTTACTTTTCTTATGCAAGGGCTCCTCATTTTTACACTGCTTGTCACCGCTTACCGCAAGTGGAGAAATCAAGCCCTGCCCGCCTTTTCTAAATTCTCCGGAATTTTATTATTTTTGGTATTACAGTTCCTTCTGCTCGGTTCCCTATGGACCTTTTTTGCCAATGGAGAAGCTTCCGGGCTGATCGGAGAAGCGATTTCATCGAGCGAAAATGCCCCACTGTATCAGAAAATAGCTTTTTTTATTCTGGTTGAATCAATTTTTCTCGGTCTGTCCATTCTTGCCCTTCTTGCACTTATCAACATTTGCTGCCCTAACAGGCATCTTTTTATTAAAGGCATACAGAGGGTAAGAAAATTTTCCCTCCGTCGTACTCCGCTGCTTGCGGATGAATGCAGTGGTTTATGGTTTGTGGTTTTACTATCAGGAATCACTATTGCAGTATTCACATGTTTAACATCGCTTGCACTAGGCTCAAATAGCTGGGAATTATCATCCTCTTTATCATCATTGGTCATCATCCCTTGCCTTTGCATTCTCATTACGACCATCTACTTACAGGGGGCCCGTGAAACATGGTTCAATTTAGGTTTCTGGGGGTTCGTCGGACTTTTGTGGATCACCCCTTTGCTTATATGCCTCGTACTCGCAGTTGGATGGCAGGAAGAATATCTCTCCATTATATATAAGCTTATTTCCATTAACCCCCTTGGGCTTATCACCATTCAAATGTATATCGAATTTGCAGACTTGATCGAAATTCCATTAGAACGCAGAGGCAGTCTAGCGGAGGCAAAATGGTTTGGATTACTTCTTTCATCTCTGCTGGCAGTTAGTTTGCAGGCTAGGCTGCTAGCCATTCGAAAACAAATTTTATCTAGTCAAATTACATCATCCTAAACATGATTAACAATCTTCGCATCATCGGAAACATTGAGGGAGTCTCTTACCTCATTCTTCTGTTTATCGCTATGCCGCTAAAATATTTCTATGACATGCCATTGGCAGTCAAAATTACCGGTATGGCCCATGGACTTCTCTTTGTGGTCTATTGTGTACTCCTGGCAGTATGCATGAAAAAATTTTCATGGAAGCTGGGGTTTGGAATCTATCTTTTTATTGCAACCCTAATTCCCTTCGGCACATTCGTGACCGACCGAAAACTGAAATTACTCCAGTAAACCGACCTTTAAGCAAGTAGACTGTTTATCGTTCCACTACTGTCGGCAAAGCGGTCAAGTTTTAGTCCCATGGCCTTTGCCTGGGTAAGCCAAAGGTTAGCAAGAGGAACACCTCCTTCTGGAGTTATGTAAGTGCCATTCACTTTCTTAACAAGCCCAGATTTCGAAGAGACATTAAGGTGCTTACCACTAATAAACTTTCCACCTCCTGAACCAGCAATTATAACAGGTAATGCACTGTATTGGTGAGTTGAACCATCCCCCAGTCCGGAACCATAGGTAAACATAATATTATCCAATAGACTCTTGCCATTGGCTTCTTCAATACGGTTCATTTTATCACATAGGTAAGCAAACTGCTCCATGTAGAAATAATCGACCTTGATCAGGTCATCGAGAAACTTGCCCTGATTATGGGACATCTGGTGATGACTCTTTGGCTTATCAAATAAACTCTCAAAAAGATAGGGAGTATCCCATCTCTCAGGACCCACCATAAAAGTGGCCACATTGGTAAGACCAGTCTGCAGAGCCGCAACCATCAAATCTCCCATCAATCTTATATATTCACCACGTGGCATTTTTCCATCCATCGGGATATCAAGATCTACTTTACTCAATTCCTGTTTCATACCCTCAAGCCTGGTAATCTGAGTCTCGATTGCCCGGATTGACTCAAAATACTCGCCAAACTTCTGCTGGTCCGAATAGCCCAACTCTTTTTTCAGCGAACGTGCATCATCTAGCACCAAATCGGTGATATTCTTGTAGGCACTCATTTCATCCGATTTAAACAACCGGCGGTAAGCAAGTAATGGATCACGCATCGATGGTGCGACATGCTCAGTTCCATACCAGGAAATATTATCAAACTGAATCGATTCCTTATTATCCTTATGACTGTTGCAGCTAAATTCCAGAGTTTTGAAGGGTGTCTGTCTCCCAATTCTATCCGCAATAATATGATCAAGCGTCCGTGCCTGTGGATATGGCGTATGCTTGAGGCTAAAAGGACTGGCACTCGAAAGGAAACAGGAAGCACATTGGGCATGCACATCGGTTCCAGGCTGAAAAGTTCGGTCCAAACCCGTAATCAAAGTTACTTTATCCTTCAGCCCCTCCAATGGTTTCATGGTCTGGGTTAACTGCAGGTCATGCAGACCGACCTCAATATTGGAGCGGGTGCTTTCCGCGTCGTAGTTCTCGTTGGTAAATTTCTGCTGAACAATGCTCTCCTCTTCACCGGGGAAGAAGGTCTGCCTTACCACGCCAATGGGCACATAGTAGAACGCGGCACGCTGGGGCGGAAGCATGCGTGCACCAGTTTTTGCCAAGCTCTCCATCCATGGAAGTGCCAGAAAAGAACTACCCATACCTCTAAGAAAATTCCGTCGCCCCAATATATTCATGTCTTTATTCTCCTGATTGTGATTTTTGATGCAAGGCTAGTTTGCGATTTGTACCAATAAAAGGTTTCGATGCCACAACCGCGTGAATCATCGATTTCATCGAATAATCCTCTGACTTTACTCTTTCCACAATCTCGTCGAGTGCAAGGGAATCGGAAGGGCTAAGTTCACGCCCAAGCCCGAAAGCAAGCAGATGCCCGGCAAGGGCACGTACAAAACGATCTTTTTCTTTCAATATCGCATCTTTGAATTCAACTACATTGGAAAATTCATGAGTCCGGAAAAGCGTTCCGCCCGAGTCAACATCGCGACCATTTTCATATTTTTGACGCCATCGCCCCACTGGATCAAAATTCTCTAGTGCAAATCCCAAAGGATCCAGCTTCTCATGACACCCAGCACAATCGGCACGTTCGCGGTGATCCGAGAAGCGTTCACGTAGGGTAAGACTATCATCATGTGCTTTATCCTCCGGCAAAGGAGGTACTTCCGCAGGAGGAGGCGGAGGAGGAGAATTAAAGATAACACCTGCAATCCAAGCCCCACGGGTGATAGGTTTTGTTTCCAAGGGTCCAGAAGTCATTGTCATAACTGCGCCATTGGTGATCACTCCACCATGTCGCCTGTCAGCCACGGGTTGCCTCGCAAAGGGAATAGTTACGGGACCACCCAGTTTCCCTTTGGGATCCTCACCATACCACCTCCTCAGCCTCGGCGAACGGAAAGTATAATTGGAATCAATTAACTCAAGTACCGAACGGTTCTCAATTAAGACGGTTTCAAAAAGAAGTAACGGTTCCATCATCATATCCATTGTGGTTCTGTACAAAGGTGCAGCATAATAGAAATCCTTGTATTTCTTTTCATCTGGAACCGCGGATATAATGCGATCCAACTGCAACCACTGGGTTGGAAAAGAATCGCAAAACCTCTTAAGTTTTTGATTTATAAGCATGCGATCCACATGCTTCTTCAAAGTTTCTTCTCTACTCAGGGTGCCATCTTTTGCCGAGTTCAATAACTCCTTATCAGGCAGGCTTCCCCAAAGAAAAAAGGATAATCTTGAAGCCAGGTTAATATTTTCGATTTGCACGGATTTCCCCTCGGTATCACCTCCATCATAAAGGTAAAGAAATCTTGGCGATGCTAATACCGCAGAAAGTACCTCTTTCATTACCTCTCGGATTGATTTTCCCTTTGCTAAACCGTTCTTCGCATAGGAAGCATACTTGTTGATTATTTTATTATCCAACGGCCGGCGAAAAGCATGAGTTAATAATTTACTCAAACGTTTCTCCATTTCATTCTCTTTATTTATTTCGTTACTTGGTTCCTCGAAATAAATCTTCCATGTGCCCACATTTTTAGGATTGAAAGATGGGCTTTGCACGATGCTTCGGCTAAGCCGGAAAAAATCTTCCATTAATAGCGGCGAAAGCGATAAATGATCTCCCTGCGTATCATAGCCATGCTCTGCCCGCAGATCCTGCGGAAAAGGAGCCACTCCATCCATCCTCGGTTCAATCAAGCCTGACTTACCAAGGGGGCGACTGCTCACCGTCATCTTGTTCGGCATTTTTCCAGTCTCGGGTTTGAAGTAACCTGAACGGTCACGCATCATTTTCTCTGGTAAAGGAAATACTTCCACTTTCAAGTCCAACAGATCTTTGACCGCATTTGCATACTGAAAACGGGTCATTCTACGGATTGGTGCTTTGACCACTTCTTCATTTGAAGTCACTGCTACCTTGAGCATCTTCTTCAATTCATTAACAATAACTTTTTGATCAATGGGTGGGATGGGATCATTCTCTTGAGGAGGCATCTCTCCAAAATCTATTACTTCAAGTATCATTTGAAGAAGTTCGGGATCTTCTTTGATGTCCGCACCCTCGGAATAGGAAGTTAAATCAACATCTCCCTTTACCTTATCCTTTGCACCATGGCATTCGATACAGTGAGTCTTAAAAGTTTCCTCTATCGAAAAACTCTTTTTGGCAAATGCATAAGGCAAAGGGAGAAGATAGATAAGACCTAAGAATAAAAGGGTTGAAGAAATTACGCTGTAAAATTGCTGAATCACTGGGTGGCTTATCTAATCGTAACACTATGAATTAGAATTTTTTTTACAAACATACGAGTAAATATCGCAATGAGTCCATCTTGAGAGTTTATATAACTGATCATAACATATATATTCCTGACTTGTCTTGATTGCAACGACTCAATTCATAATCGGGATTACCGTACCCATATACATCTTTGTTAAAACTGTGACCTTTGTGGGATTGTAAAAAACGGCCAATGATTCATTCTTGTCATGTAATGTTTTCTTTAGGACAACTTCAGCTTAAATCCAATCTATTCCTTTCTCCATTGGCTGGTTATACCAACCTGCCCTTCCGCTTGGTAATTCGGGAAATTGGTGGTGTGGACCTTTGCACAACTGACTTGGTAAATGCACGCTCCCTGATCGAGCAAAACCCCAAAGCCCTCAAATTAATTGAAACTAATAAACAGGACAGCCCCCTGTCCGTTCAGCTTTTTGGAGGGGTTAAGGAAGAGATGCGGGATGCCTCGATTATTCTGAATGAGCATGGAGTCGACTCGATCGATGTCAACATGGGATGCCCCGTGCCCAAGGTCACTAAGACAGGTGGTGGTGCCAGCATGATGAATGAATTGCCCAAGACTCAGGAACTCATTCGTTCCATGGTCGATGCCGTCGATGTACCCATTACGGCCAAGATGCGGCTAGGCTGGGACGATAAAAATTTAACCGCACCCGATCTTGCCCGAGCCCTCGAGGATGCTGGAGTCACTGCTATCTTTGTTCACGGACGTACCCGGGCCCAGGGATTTGAAGGGGTAGTCAACCTGGAAGGTATTCGTAAAGTCGTTGAAGCCGTAAAAGAAATTCCGGTCATCGGTAATGGCGATGTTACCACGCCCGAAGCAGCTGGACACATGATTGAGAAAACTGGATGCCATGGCGTATCCGCTGGAAGGGGTGCCTTTTACAACCCTTGGATTTTCCTCCACACCCACCAATACTTGGACTCTGGCATCCTGCCCCCGGAACCCAGTTTTGAGGAAAGAATCCGGGTCATGTGTAGACACTACGACCTGATGGTCGAAGTATTTGGGGAAGACCGCGGATCACTGCAATTCCGCAAGGTCGCCCCTTGGTACTCCAAACGCTTCGGTCCCGTGAAACCATTTAACACCGCGGTCGTAAAAATCAGTTCCCGTGCTGATTTTGAAAAGGTATTATCTGAATACCTCGAATGGAGGAAACAATTTACTGATGAGACCGGCGAATTATTGGAACGCTATCAGATGGCACCAATGGTCGCCTCTTTTATGGAAGAAGAAGATGTCTTTCAGGCAAAGCAAAGGAAAGAGATTGGTGTCCCCAAGGGCCCGGTGGAAGTCTGGTAGATTGGATTGCTAGGCCCGGTTCCAGGGCATCTTCGCAATCATCATTCCCATCCCGCAGGTATCTGTCACCCCGGCATAGACCAATCCCGCTCCAATAAGAGCGGATAATCCAAACCCGACCGGATGTACAAAATGCCCGAAGACTGCTCCGATCACTACCAGCGAACCTGCCAAGATCCATACCTGTCTTTCCAATGAAATCACTTTCTTTCCACGACTGGAAGACCGGCCTCATGCCACGCCGAAGTTCCCCCCTCCACATTCGCGACATTGGTAAAACCGGCAACCTCTAGTTTGTGGCTTACCTTCACGGAACGCCCGCCAGACTGGCAGATCACATGGATTTCCTGCTCTTTGGAAAACGGTATTTTCTCTACCTGCAACGATTCCATTGGATGATTCACTGCCCTATCCGCATGGATCGATCCATACTCCGCAGGCGTCCTCACATCAATCAGGGGAATGTCTGAATTTTGTTTTCTTTTATCAAAACTCTGGGAAACGGAAATATTTTGGATCATTTTATAATTCTGAAATACAAATTTTTAGAAAAAAAGAAATAGATAATTATTGATCTTTAAAAAAATACTTTAAACTTTTTCATTAATTATTGATTTTGTGAACTTTAGCGAAAATCATTTTTTAGAAATTTTTCTTGCATTTTTATGTTCCTACTTATTTAGTGTATTTATATCTTTAATTTATCTACGCTTATGAATAATAAAAATATCTTACTACTTGTCTTTTCTTCACTACTAACACTAACAAGCTTTATTGCTGCCGCGAATCAACCTAAGGTCAACGGCTTGAACTATGTTAAAATCACTCCCCAGTTTAACTCAGACCGAATTGGAAAGGTGAACTTAAATGATTCCTTACTTGCCCACTATTCTTTCGATGGATCGGGAAATGATAAATCAGGGAATAATAACCATAGTTTAGTCAATGGAACTACCGGAACAAAAAATCGTTTTGGACATGAGGACAACGCTTTTGCATTTAAAAACAATTTCATACTCACTCCTAACTTCTCAAAAATTCTTGAAGATGAGCTAACGGTTACTGGCTGGCTTTACAGGAACGAATCTTCTTCAGGAATCGAACAAGTTTTTGAAGCTCTGACCAATGTCTGGGAGATCTTTCTTGAAACGAAAACATCTTCAGAAGATACGCTCGAGTTTAATCATTCTGGCGAAAAAAAGTTCACCATTCGTAGTGAGGCTATCCCCAAAGAAGAATGGTTCCATTTTGCAACAGTGATTGATAATGAAAAGCAGGCAATTTTCATCAATGGGGAACTGGTCTCCAGCATTGCTCATACCGGCAGATTAGAGATTACAACTGCATTTAGGATAGGACGCGACTACGAAGGAAAAATACAATACTGGGATGGAGCCATGGATGACTTCAGAATTTATGGAAGGGGATTAAATGAATATGAGGTGGAAGCTCTTTACAAAGATACTTCTGACATGATTGATCTTAGTGCCGGTCTTGTAGGTCACTACCCATTCAGCGGAGATTCAAATGACCATAGTGGAAATGAGAACCACTTGGAAAATCATGATGCAACTATGACGATTGATCGTTTTGGAATGGAAGATTCCGCCTACTCTTTTGATGGAGAAAGTAACTACCTGATTACTGATATTGAAAATCGTATTGGAGATTTTTCTCTTTCACTTTGGGCAAAAGCTGCAAACATTGAGCAAAGT
>JAYZJX010000050.1:0-7967 GCA_036164015.1 Verrucomicrobiota bacterium
GAATTGAACTTGAGTATCCTTTGGCCCTTGGGCAGAGGCGATAGAGTAACAATTATGAACCTACCATTCAGTTTTGGTTGATCGTCTGCCTTACCAACACCAGACAAATCCTGAATAGCTTGCTTTACCAAATCCATACCAAGTTCAATGTGTTCCATTTCCCTACCCCGAAACATCAAAGTTATTTTTAATTTGTTTCCTTGGTGCAAGAATTTTTCTGATCTTCTAACTTTAGTTAGATAATCATGCTCCTCTATCCTTGGTCTAAACTTTGCTTCCTTAATTCTCTTAGCTGTTTTCTCCTTATTTCTCTTATTTTTACTAAGCTCATACTTATATTTACCAAACTCAAGAATCCGACAAACTGGTGGTCTTGCAGATGCAGCAACCTCGACAAGATCAAGACCGTGAGATTTGGCTATCTTTAAAGCTTCTTCAGGGGGCATAACACCTAGCATGTCTCCTTCAGGACCTATAACCCTTACCTCTCTGGCACGGATTTTGTCGTTTTTACGAATAAAGTTGCGGTTAGGGGGACGCCGCTTGTTTCCACTAGGTTTTTTTACCATGTGGTTATATGTGTAATTTAAAAATCAAGATATGATATCCTATTTTAATGAATAGTTTGGAAGAGCAAGCTTATTTTAAACTTTAGATCGTCAAAGATTAAAGCTTTCACCACAACTACAACTCGCCTTAGCATTTGGATTTATAAATTTAAAACCTCCTCCAACCATTTTATTTGAATAATCTAAAGTCGTTCCCCTGAGATAAAGTGCAGTTTTTGTGTCGACTACAACAGAGTTACCTGAAGTTTCGACTAAAATATCGTTTTCTTTCCCCTCTGCAATAAATCTCATCTTGTAAGACAATCCATTACACCCTCCTCCGGTTATTTTAATCCTGAGAAATGGACGATTATCTTCACGATTTTTTAATTCGGTAATTTTTTTGCCAGCCTCTTTCGTGAGACAAACCAACATTTCATTTCCAATCCTCATTTTTATTTCCGTGCTTCTCTAGCAAATCCTCTCTTACTAACAAGGAAAAATTTTAAAAAATCTCGAGTAATATCTAGTTTATTGAATTCCGCTTCTTCTAACAAATTTTTTGCTTTAGTGCTTATGTTTCCAGGGGATTTAAATAGAGAACGGAATAATTTTTTGAGTTTCGATAGTTCGAAATCCTCACATTTTCTTCTTTTTAGTCCTACCTTATTCAAGCCCAACAGTTGATTTCTTCCAATAACAAGTAGTTGTGGACCAACATCGAGCGTAATCTCGGCATAACCTCCTATCATGCAACCATTTCCTAACCGTACAAACTGATGTATTCCTGCACCTCCTCCCACAAAAACATCTGATCCCACCTCTACATGACCTCCGAGCAAGACTCCGTTTGCAAGGATTGAATTTTGGCCCATTATACAATCGTGTCCCACATGAGAATTGCCCATAAGAAAAGCACCCTCATGTATCACAGTTGATTTCTCAAGAAACATGGAACGATGTACAGTTACCCCCTCTCCAAACCTACAATTTTCACCGATCTCTAGATATGATGGGCAATGTGGATCAAAATCCAAGTGTTGAGGATCTCCACCTAAAACCGAAAAATGCCCAACTTTGGAAAAACAACCTAGTCTAACCCCCTTTTTTATTACGGAGTGAGAATTAATTACACAATTATCTCCAATAGTAGAACCGTTTTCAATAATTGCATATGGTCCCACTTCAATATTTTCGCCAAGATTGCTTTTATCGCCAATAATTGCTGTTTTATGAATTCGATTAGTCACAATTCTAATTATTAAAAATGTCTAATTGTGGCTCTGTTGCTAAACCATATGTTTTAAGCAATTTCAAAAGGTGAAAGACCCCATAATTGGATGAAAGGTTGCTTGTAATTGAATGCCTGAGAAGATTTTCCAAAATCGAACTTAGTGTAAAAACGCCATCAAACCCAATTGATTTCAAATAATGAAATAACTCCTGACATTTTGACTCTATTTTTGGAAGTGCAGGAACCACCAACAAGCGAAATGCACTATTATCCAATTTACTGTTTATTAATGAGTTAGAATCATTTTTTTTCTGGTTCGAATCCAAAATCTGATGAAAGAACTTTAAAAGTTTTGTATCACTACTAAGCAAACCATTTGAAAATGAGGTATCCTGCCAAGAAAGCAGAGTAACAAGTGCATTCCTAATACGGTTAAGATCACCCGTATAGACTCTAAAATTTAATTTTTGTGGATTTTCAGTACAGTCCGTGTTCAAAACTGAAAAAACTGCGAGATTAATCTTTTTCTTGGTGATCTCGCTGATGGATCTCTCAACTTGAGAAACAAGAAAATTATTTTCTTCAAAATAAGCTCTTACTAAATCGTGCTCTACATTCACGAAAAAAATTCTTCTACGACGCACCAATCGAGCACAAGACATCTCGGACGAGGGTGGAATCTACTGAAGAGTGAACAAATGACTTGCCGATCTCTTCCATAAGGACAAAACGGAGGTTTCCTCTCATTACTTTTTTATCATTTTGCATAGCTTTAATTAAATCATCAACTCTTAGAGATGCATTTAGTTTTGTGGGTAAATCATAGCTTTCAAGCAAATCCATAAGTGCAGTTTCTGAATCCTTCTGACAAAGATTAAGTTTTTTAGAAAGTCTGAATGCACAAAGAAGTCCGATAGAAACTGCTTCACCGTGAAGGTATTTCCCATATCCCGCTACTGATTCAAAAGCATGTGCGAAAGTATGACCTAAATTAAGTAATGCTCTACCTCCTTCACCTTTATTTATTTCTCTTTCATCTTGTTCGACTATTTTGGCTTTTTCCAAACAGCATCGGAATACTATTTGTGAAAGTTCTTCGGATTTTGGATTTAAGGGAGCATCAAGCGATAAAAGCTCAGCAAACAGTTGCTGGTTTCCGAGCATGCCATATTTAATAATTTCAGCAACTCCTGAAGAAAATTCACGCTTGGACAAGGAATCTAATACTTCAAGGTCTACAAAAACATGGTTTGGCTGATGAAAAGAACCGACAAGGTTTTTGCCCGCCTTCAAGTTAATGCCCGTTTTACCTCCAACCGAGCTGTCAACCATAGCCAGTAGTGTCGTGGGAATCTGTACAAACTCAATTCCCCTAAGATATGAAGCAGCGGCAAAACCAGCAAGGTCACCAGTAACTCCTCCACCCATAGCAAATAGAACTCCAGTACGATCTACATTTTCTGCGGCTAAAAAATTCCAGATTTTTTCCAAATAAACTACTGATTTGGAGGTTTCTCCCGAAGGAATTTCAATTACTGGCAATGACTTAAGCAAACCTTGCATAAATGATGGATTTTTCTCAAGTAGTCCTTGGTCAATAACGGCAACATGTTTTCTGCCTTCATCAGAAAGCATTGCAGAAACTGCCAACAAATTTTGCTCTTGTTGTAAACCAATTGAAATTGGATAAGATCGACTTCCAAGATTTACGGTCAACTCAAGGGGTTCAGTCTCTTTCATCATTATAAAAGTTTAAGAATCTAGTTCCGTGTTATCTACTGGGAGAATAGACTCGAGATAATCCTCTATTGAAAAGGGAACTAAATCATCTGGTTGCTCTCCGAGTCCCACAAAATAAATGGGTAATCGCATCGACCGAAATATGGATACGAGTGCCCCACCCTTGGATGTACCATCAAGTTTTGTAATCACTAAACCAGTGAGACCGAATTTTTGATGAAACACTCTAGCCTGATCGACAACATTACTACCAGTAGATCCATCGACGACCAACCATGCATGATGTGGTGAATCGGGGTTTCGTTTTTGCAAGACTCGCTTTAGCTTATGCAATTCCTCCATCAGGTTATCCTTAACATGAAGGCGCCCTGCAGTATCAATGACCAATCTATCTATTTCTCGAGACTCGCAAGCTGAGTAGGCATCAAAAGCCACTGCGGCAGAGTCAGAACCATGATGACCCGTAACAATTTGTAGATCTAGACGATCCGCCCAATTTTGTAATTGTTCAGTAGCCGCTGCACGAAAAGTATCACAAGCTGCTAAAAGAGAGCTAGAACCGATTTCCTTAAATCTATGACCAAGTTTAGCGCAAGTGGTTGTTTTTCCTGACCCATTAACTCCTACTAGACAGATTACTTCGGGGCGAGCCTTTGGTATCGACTCTAAAATACCCTCAGAGTCCTCTAGAATTCGACGAAGTACTTCTCTAGCAATTTCATTTGTATTAGTTCCCTTGAATGCTTTCTCACTTCGATGAACTTCTTTAATTTTTCCAATAATCTCCTCCGTTGATTCAACTCCAAAATCACTTTCATACAAAGCTTCTTCCAACTCCAACAAATCGCTTTCATCAAGAGCTTTATTACCCGATACCTTACAGAGAGCACCTTGAAGTAAATCTGAACCCTTTCTAAATCCATTTTTAAATTTTGAAAGTATACCCATTCTATTTTTTCTTTAGAGATGTGGGTGACTTATCAATTGGTTTGATTAAAAGCGTACAACAGGAAAACTCCAATATCTGGTCCGTACAACAATCCTTGGTTTCATATCTTCGAACTGCTAACATTACCAAACGGTCGTTAAGGTTCCAAACATCTGTCACAACGCCAGCAAGATCGTTTAGAGGAATATCGAAAAATTCAGGAAAATCTTTCTTTCGATTCGGCTGTCCATAAGAATTATTCAATCTGTTTCTGAGACTCCTCCACTCTTCTCTAACAACTTCCTGGTAATGAAAATCTTGCCAGCCTTTATTTCCTTCTATCAAGCAAAGTTCAAGAGCTCCATCCTTAAGCTTCGACGCAAGTTCGAATCTAAAACCATCCCATCTGATGGCACACTTTACGACACCTTCTTCTCTTTCCTCATAAATTTGAATAAATCCATCTTTCCTCAATTTACTTAATACTTCTTCCCTCGAATCTCCCTTCGCCAAACTTCCGTAAATAAACTCACTTCCAACTTCACGAAAATTAGGTGACTCCGGAAGCTTTCCTAATAACTGTGACAAAAAAGAGAAAAGAGCGACCAAACAAAAATTAAGTTTCACTTGGAATTTAAATGGGAATGAAAATTTATAAAGTGTAATAAATTCGCTCAAGAGTGAGTAGCGCATATGATGTCACCAAAACCGGATCTTTTTCCCACCATCTTCCATTTTCATTGATCCATGAACCATCTGAAGATTGTAAGTTTAATAAATGAAGGGATAGTTCCTTTCTCCAATCCTTCATTTTTCCGCCTTCAGTTTCAATTTCCGTAACACCTGAAAGACTTAGTGCTTTAGACATAGTGTGGTAATAATAATATAAGCCCTGCGGTCCCATACCGGGATTCTCATGGATGGTGTAATGTTTTTTCAACCATTCTCTAACCGCAACTACCCGTGGATCTTTGGCGTCCATTTCAGCATAAATAAATGATAGCAACCCAGCATAACTCATACTTCCATAAGATCTTAACGCTATCGATCCATCTTCATTCTCAATCTCACCTGCCATACTACTACCTGGGAAATAAACAAAACCACCCTTATCATCTTTATGCTGACTAACCCATTTTTCAGTATTATGAGATGGTAGGTTTTGACACTTACTAACAAAAGAAATGGCCGCATCCCAATCGAGATCGATGGAAGTACCTTCCTCCTCCTTTAAGGTTTTCTTTGCATAAAAGAGGGCTTCCATGGCTAGATGAGTGTTTGAAAGATCTGAATGAGCCCACCTAGAACCATAACCAACACCTCCATCAAAGACATTGTCTGCCATACCTTTTCTATCAAAATCAGATTGTTGATTAACAAGAAATTTCCTTGCAGAAGAAATAATCGATCTGTCTTCACTAAATTTCGCCTGCATCAATGCCATCATACAAATTGATGTATTGTAGGATGCGAGTCCTTTACCGTAAATTCCACCATCCGATTGTACTTTTGTGCGCACAAAATTAAGTCCTTTATCAACCGTCTTCTTATATTTTTGCAATGAAGATTGAGAAGGGTGACCTAAAAACGACCGTACCGCCAGTCCAGTCAAGGCAGGGTATTCTTCTAATCCCCACTGTCCGGAAGATTTATTTTGCTCAAGATTGAGCCAATTGAGACCAGAATCTAATGCCCTTTCTATTTCCTGTTTAATCGAGAGGTTGTTTGCAAATGCTTTCGATAGGATAGCAGAATAAAAAAAGAACAGTGAAAAAATTAAAAGCAAAATTTTCATAAATTCAAAATACTTTCTTAAGGATTCCGAGGCAAGTGTAAGCGAATTGTTACTAAAACTTCCAATTCCGGCATATCTTTGAGATTGGCCACCCACACATCATCATTATTGCTATCATGTGCCATGCTGTTTATTACAGCCTCTTCATCGGCATAAACCGCAATAATTGATCCGCTAATTTCTGCTAAGTAGGTGCCATCAATCAGTTTTGAGCCTGTGAAGATAAAAACTCCATTATTCAAAGATATTTTATCTTGGCTGTTTAATGTTAGATCTTCCAAAGATTTTTTATATTTCGTGCCGTTTACTTCCCAAAAAACTTCAGTTTCCAATACACTTTCAGAAAAGTCTAATATTTCGGGATTTTCCGACCACAAGTTCTTAAAAAATCTTTTCTCTGTAGGATGCTTTAGCAAAAGCAGACAAGTATGTAAGGTTTGAGGGCGAAGTTTAGTTCTGAATAAAGATTCGTGAACTTTACCACTTTCGTGAACTAAAGCATATTCAATAAGACCATTTCTTTGATTAGATGTAGCATTAAATTCAATAAATTTTAATTTCTGGTTTATTATTGCACCTCCAAATTTATAAACACCATCTGTTATTTTCTTAACTTCCGGTAGACTTGTCTTGTTTGATTCACCTATAACATGGAGTAAGGGAAAAATGGTTATCAAAGCCAAAGCAAAGAAAATAAATTTTTCACTATTCATCTGATTAAAATTTATTTTTAGTTTTAAATTCACTGGAGAATAGCATATGGAGAGACACAATCTTGAGTGCAATATAACTTCAACGAAGGTTTAAAGGCTTTGACTTTCTGCCGGACCTGGTAATTATTTAAGAATGGACCAGGAAGCAGAATACGAAAATTTTGAAGAAGAAACAAGTTTAGAAGATTTTTCTGAAGATCAAATAACAGTGGCTCCACCATTAGAGAGTCCCTTTTCGAAGTATATGAGAGAATACAGACTTCTCAACAGCTTGCTCATTTCTCTTGTTACGATCATAGCGTTTTTTATAGCTATGTGGAATTTCGTTGTTTATGTAGCTGCAGCTGGTGAAGGAGATTCTGACTTCTCAGATGCAGGCACTGCTCCTGCCCAACAAAATCAAGAAAAGAAAAAAGTAGTGAAGCTGATGCAGCGTCAGAAGAAAGCACAACCCAAAGCACAGCAAACTTTTCGTACAACTGCCATTTCAGACATCACCCTTCCAGACATGAACGAGCTTGATGTTAAGGACTTAGCTCCGGTCGTGGAAGCGGCTCCCCCTTCCATGTCGGATGCCGGCATGAATAATGATGCCATGAAAAGTGCATTAAAAGGCATAGGCTTATCACTGCCAAAGACGATGCAACAAAGATGCGATCCGAAAAAGAGAATAGAGCGGCTCCGTTCAGGTGGTGGGAAAGACATTACCGAAACTGCCATTATGAAGGGTCTAAACTGGCTTAAATCTGTTCAAGATGAGGACGGAGGATGGGGTAAAAAGGATAAAGACGATACTGGAAAGCCCGTTGCTGGACAGAAGGCAAGTCCAATCTATCGTGATGCCATGACAGGGATGGCACTCCTTGCTTATCTTGGACACTGTGAATTACAAGACTCGCCAACTTTTGGCCCCACTGTTCAAAAGGGAATAGATTTCCTAACTAGTACTCCTCCTGACAAACCACTCGGAGCAGGAAATTATGGCTCTTACTCACATCCCATACGCACA
>JAYZJX010000051.1:0-13678 GCA_036164015.1 Verrucomicrobiota bacterium
TGGTTGTCAGATATGGATGCAAAAGAAGCCAGATCCTGGGAGGATTTAATGGTCGATTATTCTTATGACACCGACGAGTGGAAAGTTGCAAGGGACCGACTACTTTTTCTCCTTTCTAAAGATAGTAAAAAATCAAGTGAGGCAGAAATTCGTTCTTATCTTGCATGCTGTGCCGAATCGATTGGTTCTCTGCACCCTCTACCTGAACTTGAAGAAGTTGTTGCCGATTTCTATTTACAATTCGGGATGGAAAATTCCTCTAAATCTTAAATATTACAGAACCTGAGATTATCTTGGTTTCAATAATTCAAAGTTTCCTGTGTGCTTCTTTGACTTCGATGTATTTTTCTGCCCAGCCTCGAATTGAACACCGCTGAGAGCTGGACAATTCTTTTTTCACCACACCAGGAACACCGGCAACCAGACTACCTGCTGGAACTACTGTACCCACAGGAACAACAGTGCCAGCAGCAACGATTGAATTTTGTCCGATGACTGCACCATCGAGAATAGTCGAATTCATCCCAATTAAACACTCATCTTCTATCGTACATGCATGAATAATCGCTCCATGCCCTACGGTTACATAATTTCCCACAACCACGGGATAATCGTCGGATAGATGGCAAATTACACCATCCTGAAGATTAGTCCCTTCTCCAATCTGTATGTGGTTAATATCCCCGCGGAGGACAGCTTGGTACCAAATACTTGAATCAGCTCCTATCCGCACATCACCCAGTACGGTCGCGTTGTTGGCGATAAATACAGAACTGTCGATGGATGTTTTACGACTAAGAAAAGCAGATAAGCGGTCAGTTACGCTCATCATTAAAATCTGAAGTCAGAATTTATCCCAAAAACACTACTGGCAAGCTTCGCACTCTTCCCCATTGAGCATCGCTTGAATACTGCATGCTTTTTGCTCTTGCTCGGTGTATTCCTTCTTCGCTGTTGCTTCTTCGCTCGTTGGCTGAGCATTAGCTGCCGGTTTCATCGCTACCGTTGCTTTTTCAATATTGGAAGCTCCAAGTGTTCTCAGGTAATAAGTGGTCTTAAGTCCCTTTCTCCAAGCATCACGATACATATGAGAAAGCGTTTTCAGATTTGGAGTTCCCAGGAAAAGATTTACCGACTGAGACTGATCAATCCATTTTTGACGTCTTGCGGCAGCCGCAATTACAAATTCAAAAGATACATCAAAAGCTGTAAGGTATTTTTTCTTAATCCAATCAGGAATCCCCTGTATTGGGCCAAGTTCTCCGTCAAAGTATTTAAGTTGGTCTGACATCTCAGCATTCCACAAACCTTCTGACTTCAGGTCGTTGACTAGGAATCGGTTCAATACCAAGAAGTCTCCTGAAAGGTTACTTTTAACAAAGAGATTTTTGTAAGTCGGTTCAATACAGGGAGAAGATCCCATGATATTTGAAATCGTGGCCGTTGGTGCAATGGCGATAACATTACTGTTACGCATACCATGTTTTGATATCTTATCCCGTACAATGGACCAATCCATGCGACTGGTTTTAGGTACATCCACTGGTTCCCCCCGTTCTTTCTCAAGTAAGTCGATGGTATCCTGTGGCAATAAACCACGATCCCATTTTGATCCCTGATAAGTGGAATAAGTGCCACGCTCATTTGCTAGATCACTGGAAGCTTCGTAAGCATAATAACAAATGGCTTCCATGAACTCGTCGTTAAATTCTACTGCATCCTCAGAAGTAAATGGTATGTTTCTGACGAATAATGCATTCTGTAATCCCATAACCCCTAGACCAATTGGTCGGTGTCTCATGTTTGAGGTTTTAGCCGCATCAGTGGGATAAAAATTTACATCTATGACATTATCCAATGCTCTGACTGCAATTTGAATGGTATCTCGTAATTTTTCGTGGTCTATTTTTCCGTCTGATGTGAGATGTGAGTCAAGAACAACAGATCCAAGGTTACATACCGCCGTTTCATCCTCACCAGTGTTTAATGTAATTTCAGTGCATAGATTGGAGCTATGTATCACTCCGGTATGGTCTTGGGGACTTCGAATATTACAAGTATCCTTAAAAGTAATCCAAGGATGACCAGTTTCGAAAAGCATTTTCAGCATTTGCTTCCACAAATCGATTGCAGGCATACTGTGACTCCAAAGATCTCCGTTTTTCGCTTTCTCTTCATATTCACAATATTTTTTCTCAAAAGCTTGACCGTAAAGATCATGCAAATCTGAAACTTCATTGCTTCGGAAAAGCGTCCAATTGTCACGTGATTCCATCCGTTTCATGAATAGATCCGGTATCCAATTGGCAGTATTCATATCGTGGGTACGACGACGATCATCACCGGTATTCTTACGAAGCTCCAAAAAGTCAAGAACATCACAGTGCCATGATTCCAGATAGGCACAACCGGAGCCTTTTCTCTTCCCGCCTTGGTTTACTGCACATAGCTGATCGTTGTGCATTTTGAGAAATGGAATGACTCCCTGGCTTTCACCATTAGTGCCGGCGATGTGACTACCCGTACCGCGAACTGAAGTCCAACTACCGCCTAAACCACCTGCCCACTTCGAAAGAAATGCATTTTCAGCAATACCACGATACATGATGGATTCAATTGTATCATCAACTTTGTAGAGATAACAGGAGGACAGTTGTGAGTGGGGGGTTCCGGAATTAAAGAGCGTAGGTGTAGATGAACAAAAACGTCTGCTTTTATAAAGATTGTACAAAGATATAATTTGATCTTCAGGATTTTCCTCATGTGCAAATACACCCATTGCAACCCGCATCCAAAAGATTTGAGGAGTTTCCAAACGAATAGGAAATTCTCCAGTTTTATCAACTACCAGGTAGCGATCATATAAGGTTTGAATCCCAAGATAATCAAAATCAAGATCTGCGGAGGGATCGATCGCTTCCGCAAGTTTTGACAAATCCAATTTGAGCAATTTTTTGTCCAATCTTTTAATCTCTACACCCCTCTTAAGATAACTTTTGAAACCTTCTAAATGAAACTGCTTTAATTCATCAATAGAATTTTCCGCAATGCTCCACCCTAGAGACTCTTCATACATGTAACTTAAGAGAATTCTGGCTGAAAATTTTGCAAAATCTCCATCTTTCTCGATTAATACCTTGGAATTTAAAATAATTGTTTTCTTGAGGTCGTCCTCGGAAATTTCAGAAAAAACCGATCGTCTTAGAGCTTCTTCAATTTCTTCCGCATTAAGACAAAGATTCAGTCCTATACTTGCAAAAGAAATTCTTTTCTTAAGGTCAATTCCATCCCAGAAAAAAGAAGATCCATCTTTTTTCTTAACAACGATCATAGAGTCCTGTTTCACTTCATCCTGAACGCCACCCACTTCTCGTTCAATCCGTCTGCGTGCTCGATAAAGGATGTAAGATTCGGCTACTTTAAAGTAGCCTTTTCTCATTAGCTCCTCCTGAACAATATCCTGAACATCCTCAATATTGATGAAGGCTTGACCTGTTGAGATCGCTCTTTGGGTCACATTGTTAGCGACTTCCACCGCGGGCTCTGAATCAAGCCTGAGGGATAAGAAAGCTTTGCGAACAGCAACCTCAATCTTTGCGGAATTCCATGGAACTACTTGGCCGCTTCTTCTTATAAGCCTGATTTGGGAAACATTGGGATTGGGCCCGCTAAAATTGTTATCAGAAGTTCCATTACCAGAGCGACTAATTACAAGACTTTTAGCAACATCATAAGCGTCGTTTTCCACGAGTGCTTTTTCAATCAATCGATACAACTCCTCGAAGGAGAGGCGCGGGGCGACGCCCTCATCTTCTTCAGCCATCCGCTCAACCAAGCGATCAGCCACGGTCCGGGAAGACTCCACCACGAGTTCCCGATTCTTAGGAGTATATATTTCATTTTCTTCCCTCGATATCATTAGGTCAGTCAATGCTTCCCCAATGACATCAGCCACCTCGGCGATATGGAAATCACGGTCACCCGCGCCATCCGCAATGCGTACTTTTGGAACTTCGAAACGGTTGCTCCCCAAGGCTTCTGCCCAGTTAAACCTGGGTTTCTTTTCACTGGGTGTTTCCACCGCCTTGGTTAACATTTTATCCTCTTCGAAAATCTTATTACGCATTACTTAATTACTCCCATCCAAAATTTAAAATCACTTAACCTTAATAATTACAAACAATCACAATTCGTCATCTGACACATCCGCCAAAGAAGAAGACTTTTGATATTCAGTCACGCGTCCTTCAAAGAAGTTTTGTTCCTTCTTAACATCGATAGTTTCCGCAAGCCAAGGGAATGGGTTATCGAGATTTGGATGAAGAATATCAAGCCCAACTCCATTTAATCTACGATCCGCAATGTAATCGATGTATGTGCAAAATTCGTCCGCACTCAGACCAACAGAACTTACCGGCAAACAATCCCTGATGAATTCCTTCTCAAGTTCCACTGCTTTTTTCATCAGGTCAGTTAGTTCCTGTTTAAACTCGTTAGTCCAAACTTCTGGATTTTCATCAACCAACACGCGAAAAAGATTTCTGAATAATTCAATGTGGTTGGATTCATCCCGCAGTGTGTATCGGAACATTTGTCCAATTCCAGGGAATTTATTTTGACGGGCAAGACTGAGAATCATGCCGAAGAGACCGTAAAATTGGGTTCCCTCCATACATTGACCAAAAAGGAATATGTTTTTCGCTAATTCCTGTTTATTAGACAATTGCGTCAAATCTAAATCTCTGCGTAGGTTCTTGGATGCAGAGGTAACAAATTCATTTTTGCGACGAATCGTATCAATTTGCTCAAACATTGCCTCACATTCATGAGGATTGATGCCGAGAGAACTAATCATGTATAATAAACTGTCCGCATGAATATTTTCTTCATGAGCATGACGCCCAAGTGCCAATTTGAGTTCGGGTGCAGTGACAAGTTCGCGTACAACATGCTGTATGTTGTCGCCAACGATTCCCTCTGCCGCAGAAAAATATCCGATGCCCATCATGATTATCCATCTTTCGGAATCACTTAATTCGGCAGTATTTTTCCACTGTTCAACATCTTTCTGCATAGGAACATCTTCGGGTTCCCAATGGTTGGCCTTCATTTTTCTGTAAAGGTCATAAGCCCACTGATATTTAAGAGGCAAAAGATTGAAAGTCATGGTATCACGACCATTAATGACTTTCTTCTCATTGTACGCCTGTACTGCCTTTTCTTCGTCTAGAACGAAGCTTTTTCCGCCAATTTCGTATATTTTATCCATATTTTAACTTCTTTTTGGTCGCACGAAAGACGGGGAATATGATCTTTGAACGTGCAGTGGTTTGATTGTTTGCTTTTGTTGTGTGTTTGTCCTTCGATTTTGACGAAGGTAAGGGAAAAGAAAAGAAAAAAATGTAAGTTGTGAAAAAAAAGACATTTCATAACCACTAGATATAGTGTTTAGGTGATAAAAGTGATACTGCATATAGTTTTGTGAATAAGTTTTTTTAAAAAAGCAAGTACTAAAGCGAAAATCTAAGGGTCAGACTTAAAATCACAAGAAAAACCTAAAAAATAACTTTTTCCAATCATAAGTTATTGAAAGTTATTTAATAGTTTTTCGCTGAGTTATTAACAAATAATGAATGAGAAAAAAATGGGGGTTATTATGAAAAAGCAAAAAATTTAAATTACATTTTCATCTTTTATTATTATGTTTTCCTGTCAAATTAAGCGATATTCTTCTTGAATTCATTTGGAACCAATTAATTCTTAATTATCCAGCAATTAACCAGTCAAAAAAACTAAAACAAATCTTGAAAATTTGCTCCTGTTAACTTCTTCTTTTTTTTCACAATCTCTAGAATTTCACCCAAAAGGTAAATGGAACCAGTAATCAATAAGATTTGGTTTTTTCTCAGTTCGACAATCTTTGAGAGAATATCCGTTTTCACTCCCTTATAAATTTTAGATTTATGTGTATGAGGTATTAAGTTGTAGAGCTCTTCAAATGAACAGGCTCTTGGTTGGTTCGGTTGAAACAAATGAATTTCTTTACCCAGAGGAATTAAAACTTTTAAAATTTCTTCTGCTCTTTCCTTTCCCAACGAGCCAAACCAGATGACTAGATCTGCACCGGTTGGTAAGTTTTTAATCTGAGGTTCAAGACTCTCAGCCCCCTCTGCATTATGACATGCATCAAGAATAATCATCGGGTCTTCCTGAATTATTTGCCACCTTCCCTCTAACTTGACTTTTTGCAGTGCACATAAAGATAAATCATGATCGATGGGAAATTGTTTTTTCAAAGATTCACATACATTCAAGGCAAGTGCGGCATTTCTCTTTTGGTGATTTCCCTGAAGATTTGTTTCAGGAAGTGAATCAAATGCTTTTTCATCCGCTAGGCTCTTAAAAAAAGATCCTTTTTCTTCAGCAACCGCTTCGATCACTTTATTGGCTTCTCTTGGTAACCATCCAGTCAGGACAGGACAACTCTGCTTGATAATACCTGCTTTTTCAAAAGCAATTTTTTCAAGGGTGTCTCCCAGAATGTTACAATGATCTAAAGAGATTGTGGTAATGACAGAGATAACGGGTTTAACTACATTTGTAGAGTCAAGACGCCCACCCAAACCAGTTTCAATGATGGCTAAGTCCACATTTTCTTGGTGAAAGACTGAAAATGCAATTGCTGTCATGAATTCAAAAAAAGAAGGATGCATTTCAGCATTTTTTTCTCCAATTTGCTGGCAAATAGGTTTTAATTTTTCAACCTCTTGTTGAAGAATTTCACCAGAGAGAATTTTTCCATTTACGCGAATTCGTTCGCCAAGGTCAACGAGATGAGGAGAGGTAAAAAGCCCAACGGAATATCCATTTTCCCGATAAATGGCATCCAGCATACTGCATGTTGATCCCTTACCATTTGTGCCTGCTACATGGATGACTGGAAAAGATAACAGACCGCTATCCATTTCAGAAATTAAAAGTTCCATTCTTTCTATTCCGAAAGTCGAACCTTTATTGCGAAGAGAAAACAAATAATCGAGGTAATCCATCAAATGATCCCCTTACTTATGTGAAATTACTTTCTAAAAAATAGCCAAAACTAATTTTTCTTCTTAGTAGGTGCTTTTCTTCTCGTGACTGTTGAAGTTTTTGTAACTGTTTTTTTCTTGGTAACTGGCTTACTTTTGGATTCCTCTATTAATGCATGGCCAAGATGACTGATTAGGGTGATGAGTCGATTCCTCAATGAATGCCTGTCAACAATTTGATCAATCAAACCATGTTCCAAAAGAAATTCAGATGTTTGAAATCCTTCCGGTAAATCTGCCCGGGTAGTCTCTTTAATTACACGTCTTCCCGCAAAGCCGATCAATGCCTTTGGTTCAGCCAGAATGACATCCCCAAGGGAAGCATAACTTGCCATAACTCCAGCCATTGTGGGATTGGTCAAAACTGAAAAATACGGAATTCCTTTAGCAGCCAATTGTGCCAATGCTGCGCTAGTTTTTGCCATCTGCATCAAACTCAGGATTCCCTCATACATTCGTGCTCCACCAGATGCAGAAACAATGATGACTGGTATTTTCCTCTGGAGACCCCGCTCAATAGCCCGAGTAATTTTCTCCCCAACAACGGAGCCCATACTTCCCCCAAGAAAACGGAAATCCATTACGGCAAGGCTAACCTCATAGCCTCCCATTTTACCAACCCCAGCTATCACCGCGTCCTCCAACTGGGTTTTCTCCCGGTTTTGCTCAAGTTTTTCCTTGTAAGAAGAAACGCCCTTAAACTCCAATGGATCAGAGGATCTCAAATCTTTATCAAATTCCTGAAAACTATCTTTATCTAGAAGAGATTCAATTCGGTCAGGAGCAGGTAGAGGGAAATGATAACCACTACTCGGCACAACCATTAGATTTTTCTTAAGTTCCTTGGCAAAAACCATATCTCCGGTCTCTGGACACTTAGTCCAAACTCCCTTGGGAACCCCGTCCCTGGATTTAACATTAACGGTGGAATATTTTGGTTTATTAAAGAAAGCCATATTTACTTGTTGTTATCCGTGTCCCAATGTAGCGATGCTTACTTGATTAAAGCCTTGGTCTTTAAGGACCTGCGTACATGAGTTAAGAGTGGCACCAGTCGTAAAAACATCATCAATGAGTATAATTCTATCTTTACCAGTCAAATCATTTCTTGACCTAAGAGCAAAGGCATTTTTCACATTTCGCTTTCTGTCCTTACGATCAAGTTCCGTTTGAGTCGGAGTATTTTTGTTTCTTACAAGTGCATCTTGCACACTCACACTTTCACCAACAGATTTCCTCAAAGCTTTGGCAATCCAAAGACTCTGATTAAACCCGCGCTTTTTTAATTTTCGTCTGTGAAGAGGTACGGGAACAAGAACGGCACCTTCAAGAAACTCATGAAATCCGGGGCAATGTCCCAACCAAATGGGCATATCCCGAAGTATCATACGGGCCCCGTGATATTTGATATCATGAATCAAATTTTTGGAAATTTCCTCCATTAGAAACATACATCTTCCCTCATCAAAAAGTAGATTTTCTTCCCGACAACTCGAACATGTGAGGGGACCAAATTCTATTCCTGACATTGAAATACCACATAGCTTACACCTGGTACCCTTCACCCAAGCAAGCTGGGCTAAGCATTCATTACAACTGTAAGAATATCCGTCCTTGAATGCCTGCCCTTTGCAGATCGGACAGGAACTACTAAAGAAAAAGTCGAACAAATGATTAAGTACGGGTATCCACCATTTTTTCTTCTTATGCATTTTGGTCCGACTAATAAAAAACTTTTTCAAGTGTCAATCCATGAGCTGGAGCACTCACTACTTTCTCGGTTCTTTTCCCACTTTCCAAAATTTTGTGTATATCTTCCCTATTTAATTTTTTAATACCCACATCCAACAGAGCTCCGACAATACTTCTGACCATTTTGTAAAGGAACCCACCACCCTCGACAACTATTTCGATACATTTTGATGATTCAACAATATCAACTCTCCACACTTTTTTGAGCGGATTTTCCTTTGGTGAGCCTCCCGTTCTGGCGGCAAATGCTGAAAAATCATGCTCTCCCAAGAAGCACTCAGAAGATAAAGACATCAAGGAGATATCAGGGTTTAAATTCTTCAAAGAAAGTAGAAACCTTTCATCCCGGGGTAAGGCCCACCCTCTGACCATTCTGTATATATATCTTTTACCTTTTGCGGATAAATGAGCATGAAAGGATGAGTCGACTTTCTCTACAGATATCGGGCTGATTCCCGGTGGAAACTTCGTTCGCATCGCCTGTAAAAGTGAATTTTCTCCATGTGTCCAATTATGATCGAAATGAAAAACCTGCATATTTGCATGCACACCGGCATCAGTTCTTCCTGCCCCTACGGTCTTAATTGGTTTATGAAAAATTTCGCCTAAGCCACTATTAATAAAATCCTGCACAGCGTTACCATTTGGTTGCTTTTGCCAACCGGCGAAATCCGTTCCATCATAAGCACAGTTGCATCGCCAACGTTGCTGAGCTTCAACCATACACGGAACCTCCACTCAAAAAGTCACTCAAGATTAAACTGGCTGCAGTTGCATCTATCCTACCATCTGTTTTGCTTTTTTGGTTTTTCTTTTTTCGCACCGTCTCTTCTGCTGCCACACTGGTTAGTCTTTCGTCCACCCGATGAACAAACAAGTTAAACCTACTCTCAAGTTTTCCAATAAACACATCGACCTCCTTGGCTCTTTTCCCAATCTCGCCATTCATATGAATTGGATAACCAACCACAAACTCATCGACTTTTCTCTCTTTGACCACCCGTTCCAGTTCATCCCAGCAATCATTAAGTTCAACTCCCGGTATCGTTCCAAGAGGAAGAGCCACTCCAAGCTCATCTGCCCACGCTAGCCCTATTTTCTTGGTTCCGTAGTCGATGCCAAGATAAGTTGCCATGGATTAATAAATCTTTTAGGTTAGATTCGGATTTAGATTTCCGATTTCCTGAGCAAGTGCCTTTACTTCCTGTGCTTTATCTTTGTGGCAAACCATGGTGGCGTCTCCAGACTGTACAACAATCAGATCTTTTACTCCGAGCAATGTGATGCAGTGTCCCTGCTCAGAAAATGTCAAGTTATCCGAAGCGTCGAGTGCAACACCATCTCCCTTGAAAACATTTCCATTTTCGTCCTTTGGATAGTGTCTTTCAATGGCAGGCCATTCTCCCACATCATCCCAGTCAAAAGTGGATTCCACCATTGCCACCCGCTCCGCTTTTTCCATGACGGCAAAATCAATCGAGATTTTTTCCAACCCTGGATACACCTGATCCATTGCCTGTCCCAGATTTTCAGAATTAGCCCAAGTGTCCTTTAATTCCTCCAATCCCTTTGATAATTTGGGAACCAAGCGGTCGATCTCTGCCAGAATCACTTGTGGACGCCAGATAAACATACCTGCGTTCCAGAAATAATTTCCGGCATTCAAATATTCCTTTGCCTTTTCCAAATTCGGTTTTTCCACAAAACGACTCACGAACGCTACCGAACGACCTGCATATTCCCCGATATCTTCTCCTTGTTCAAGGTATCCATATCCGGTGGATGGAAAGGTGGGCTTGATTCCTACGGTGACAAGTTGGTCTTCTGCCTCTGCTGCTTCAAACGCAGTGAGCAAAGTTGCTTGAAATCCAGCCGAGTCCTGAATCACATGATCAGCCGGCAGCAACGCAAAGGAGGCATCATCCCCCTCATTCTTAACCAGCAATGCTGCCAATCCGACTGCGGCGGCTGTATCTCTTCCCACCGGCTCGCCAATTACGCGTTCGGGTAGCAATCCAGGACATGTCTCTAGAACGGATTCTCTCTGTTCTGCATTAGTGATCACAAATATACGGTCAACCGAAACCAATCCTTCCAACCTGCGAATAGTTTGTGTGAGCATGGGAGCATCTCCCACAATGGGTAGCAAATGCTTGGGGCGTTTTAATCGGCTCTGCGGCCAGAATCTTTCCCCACGACCACCAGCCATAATTACAACAAATCTATTTTTCATCCTCCGATTATCCCATGCTTTCAGGATGAGGAATTGCGAGGATAAAATTGATTTTTTGTTATTATTAATCGGATTTTACAATAAGAATTATCATTCTTCATACCGCTTGCCAATTCTTCCCACTTTTATATCCTAGGTTGCTTTTTAACATTAATAAAGGCATGAAACGCAGCCATCATTGTAATCAACTACGCAAGGAAAACGCCGGATCTTCCGCCACTCTCATTGGCTGGATCGATTCTCTCCGCGACCACGGAGGCGTGTTCTTTCTGGATCTGCGCGACCGCGAGGGTAAGACTCAGGTGGTACTTGACCCAGAAAACCAAACCCTTTCCGAACTTTTTCCCAAGCTTAAGCCTGAGAGTGTTATCGAAGTAAACGGAGAAGTTCGCAAGCGAGATGAAGGCACCGAAAATGCCAACCTCGACACCGGTGATATTGAACTATTTGCCACCAGTATTATTGTCCACAATCAGTCGAAGACCCCTCCATTCCCCCTTGACGATTCAGCAGACAAAGTTGGAGAAGACTTACGCCTAACTTACCGCTACCTAGATCTCAGAAGGGAAAGTAATCTCAATGCCCTCAAACTACGACACCAGGCATCTCTCGCAATACGCAAGTATTTTGACGATCAGAACTTTCTTGAGATCGAGACCCCCATGCTCTTTAAGAGCACACCTGAAGGTGCCCGTGAATTTTTGGTTCCTAGCCGTTTAAACGAAGGAAAATTTTACGCCCTCCCCCAGTCTCCTCAGCAATATAAACAAATGCTGATGGTCGCAGGAATTGAGCGCTACTACCAACTCGCACGCTGTTTTCGCGATGAGGATCTGCGTGCCGACCGCCAGCCCGAATTTACCCAGATCGATCTTGAAATGTCCTTCATAGACCGCGAAGACATGTATGGCCTCATCGAAGGACTCCTCAAAACTGTATGGAAGGAAACCCTCGGAGAAGAGATCACCACCCCTTTCCTCCGTATGCCATTCAATGAAGCGATGGACCGCTTCGGTTCTGACAAGCCTGACATGCGCTTCGGTTTGGAAATTCAGGATTTCTCTGATGACTTCCGTACATCGGACTTCAAAGTGTTTGCCGGTGCCGTGGAATCAGGCGGTGCGGTCAAAGCATTCAATGCTAAAGGCCTTGCCGATATTACTCAGGGCGAGCTTAAACATTTGGAAGAAACTGCCAAGTCCCTCGGAGCGAAGGGGCTCGCCTTTATCAAATCCGAAGGTGGCGAATGGAAATCCCCCATCCTCAAATTTCTTTCCGAGGCGGAACAGGAAGCTCTCAGGACCAAGCTGGAAGTGGGCGATGGTGACATCGTATTCTTCGCCGCCGGCGGTTGGGAAAGCTCCTGTAATATTTTAGGCAGAATTCGTTTGGAAGCCGCGACACTTTTGGAAAAACGTGGACAACAACTGCGCGATCCAAAAGACTGGAAATTCCTCTGGGTTATCGATTTCCCTCTCATGCATTTCGAGGAAGAGGAAGGTCGCTATGTAGCCTCCCACCATCCCTTTACCGCACCGGTCCAGGAAGATTTACCATTGATTGATTCCGAGCCCAAAAAAGTTCGCGGACAGCATTACGATATTGTACTCAACGGGGTCGAACTTGGCGGGGGAAGTATCCGGATCCATCAGCCTGATGTACAAAAAAAGATTTTCGAAGAAGTCCTGCAAATTCCTGCCGATGTGGTCAAGAGCCGTTTCGGTTACATGCTCGAATCCTTCGAATACGGTGCCCCACCCCATGGAGGCATTGCCCTCGGTCTCGACCGCCTGGTCACCATTTTGGCTGGCAAGGAAAGCATCCGTGATGTCATCGCCTTCCCCAAGACTCAAAAGGGACAGGATCTCATGACCGACAGTCCCGGGACTGCCACCGATCGTCAACTACGCGACCTTAAGGTTCAATCAATCGCCGAAGACAGCTAATCTTTGCCTTTAGCTCAACGCTTGTTGCTTTTTTTCTTCGGAAAAACTCATAATTCGGATCATACACAACCAGTTTTTAAGTCGATCGTAGGGATTCGCTATTTTCAAGTCTGCCATTCAGATTATTTCCAAAAACATAGACATCTTCGTCTGTTTTGCATTAGACGGAATGATCAATACCTGCTGAAATTCCAGCTACAACCGATTCGACAATTTTGTTTGAATCAGCCCATTCGTGCCAATCACCATTCCCGACTTTTCAATAATTATTGAATCCTTGCACCCAGAGGGAACCATTTTGTATTAAAAAAAGGAATGATTTTTCCCATCTGAGGCATCTTTTGCATTAAATTTAATTCTATTGATCAATTAATATAAATTTTCAATCTGGAGAAAATTTAGAGATTCATATTCGTATGATCAGAATTTGCACATCCATGAAAAAATTTCAGGAAAAAACGATCAAAAAAGAATTTTTTCATTTTTTGGCATATGATCTGCAATAATCATTATTCAAACTATCTTATTAAAGATAAATAACTGATAATCAATAATTAACAAAATGAGAAAAACACTCGCATCAATCTTGAGCACAGGGGCATCACCTTGGAAGTTTTTACTTTTAGCCGCAACTCTGCTCTTTTCATATGCCATACCGG
>JAYZJX010000052.1:0-31515 GCA_036164015.1 Verrucomicrobiota bacterium
CGGAATCACGATCGATGAGATACCATGGAAGGATTGGATGAAAGATGAAAAACCAAAACTCGATTCAGTTGCCTCCATCTTGCCACACGATCAACACGCCATCATTTTCTCATCTTATTCAAGCATGCTCGAACTTATGGACGAAGCCACCGCACGAGGCACCCCATTGCTTCGCTTAAGCGAAGATCGAGCAGAAAGTGCACGCTCAAAAGAAAAATACTCCCAGCAGCTCTGCCTGCCAGTTGACGAGTTATCCCGTATTCTTGGACCAAAATTAATTTCTTCCGTAGCAATTACCGGCAGCGATCCTTTTTTGCGCACCGGAACATCCCTAGCACTAATTTTTGAAGCCAAGCAAAAAGAAGGTCTTCTGGCGGCTCTTGCAATGCGCAGGATGCAAGCAAAGGAAAAATTTCCTCAAGCCAAAACAGTATCTGGGGAAATTGCAAAATCTGGAAATCACAAATACAGAGGGATCGCTTCTCCTGACCGGACAATCAGGAGTTTAGTCAGTTCATTCAATGAATTCGTTGTCGTAACCAATTCCATGGAACAGCTTACCCGTCTGGCGAGGGTGTTTGATAAAAAGGAGACAAATTTAGCCTCGCTTGAGGAGTATCACTTCTTTCGTCAGCGATACCAAATAACTCCAGACAACAAAGAAGACGCCTTCCTCATGATCACCGATGCGACTATCAGACGATGGTGTGGTCCGGAATGGCGAATTGGGGCTTCCAGAAGAACGAGGGCTGCTGCCGCACTTGCTGAACTCCAAGCACGCCATGAAAGTGGTTCCCCATTGAACGCAAAAGAATTTCCTGAACTAGGAAAAGTATCCCTAATTAAGGGTCTGGTACAGAGTTCCAGATTTGGAAATCTTTCGTTCCTGAAATCAGTGAATGAATTGAACATCACAAAAATTACTCCTGCTGAAAAAAAGGCGTATGAATTCTTTCGTGATCGTTACCAGAGCCATTGGTCTAAATATTTTGACCCGATTTCCGCTCAGCTAAGCATTGAAAATGGTAAAATAAAAGGCGACTTATCTATCTTGCCTTTAATTGGGGGTACTGACTACAGACAAATGATTCAAACGGTTGGGGATATTAAACTAAAATCAGGATCGGGTGACCCGCACCCTGAATCCGTGCTGCACTGGGCAAGCGCTCTCGATATGAATTCTCCTCGTTTCAAACAGGCGAGCAGTTTTGCCGCCATTATGGCCCCCTCATTGGGCGTTGGTGCATTCAGTTGGGTAGGAGAATCGTTTTCCTTATACTTGGACGAATCTCCTTTTTTCGAGGATATGCAAAAAGCATTTCGTGATGGTGGCATGGAGGAATTGGAAAATTTTTCTGAAAAAAACCTAGGACGGATTCCTCTGGGTATGAATGTGGAAGTGCGTAATCCGTTTAAACTTACAGCATTCTTAGCAGGGCTAAGGGCATGGATCGAACAGACTGCCCCGGGAATGACGGTTTGGAGCAATCATTCACACAAAGGGCAAGGCTATGTTAAGATTGCACCAGGCAAGGGTCTAGAAGATAGCCTTATCAAGGAGGGATCAGTTCCCATTGCCTTGTATTATGTTCCTTCACCCAAACTCCTGACTGTCAGTCTTAGCGAAAAAATGATACTGCAAACAATTGAGCGTAATATTCTTCGCAGAGACAAAAACGCCTCACTTCCAAAAGCAAATTGGAATGGAATGAGTTCAGCACTATTGGCATCCAAACCAATTCCTTCCATATTCGACCTTACAATGGGACAAAATACAATTAACGGATTAAAAAGAAAATCATGGAACAACCTATATGCTCTTAATGAATGGCGTATCGTTTTGAATAAAAAAAATCCTTTGACTTACCATCAAAAAGTTTGGCAAACCGACTTGCTTTGTCCAGGAGGCGGAAAATATGTGTGGAATGACAAGTTTAAGACTTATGAATCCACGGTCTTCGGTCATCCTGCTGAAGCAAAATTACCAAAGACTATCAGCATTCTTGGCAACTGGAGCAAAGTCGACTTTGGAATAAATTTTGAAAACGATGGTCTACGCGTGAAAGCAGATTTGGTAAGAGTGGAAGATAAACATTAGATGCAAAGTTTAAGTCATCTGACTTTTAGCATCTTCAACTGACTCAAAAATCTCCGCTTCTTCACAACCATCCAAGTTTTTCCACATATCTGTATCTTCTCCCTGAGCAGCAAACCCAAGTTTAAAAGGATTCCCCAACTCCTCAATCATCTCCGCAAAATTACCGACCAATTCAACGGTATCCTCACCTACTTCCTCAACATTGGTTAAATCCATGACTACATTTTCAATACCGTTATTAATAGTCCTTCTAATCCTCGACGAAAAACAACTTTCAATGTCTTCAAACAATTTGGGACTTATAATTTTGGGTATTCTGAAAACTAAAATATTTTCGTTTTCTTCAAAATACTGATCTGAAGGGTCTAATCTCAGTACATGATACAACCGTGACATAACAATGTTTTTCTCTAAAGGTTTTGTTATCATTTCTGAAAAGCCTGCTTCGCCTGCTTTCCTCATGGATAAATCGTCACCTTTAACCACCATTCCCACAACTGGAGTGTTAGAGGACTTCGGATTTGTTTTTAACTTACGACGCAATTCAACAGCACCTTCATTTGGGAGCGAACAACTAATTATAATGGCTGAAAAAACAGTCGACTCAGCAATGGCAATGGCACTTGAAATATCATTCGCACCCACAATTTCCCAGCCTGGTTCTACGGAAAATCGCTTTATCTGCTCAACAATCATCGGTTTGTCATCGATAACCAGAATTTTATTTTTGCTAATTGTATCATTAGTTGTTTCACCAAAAGCACTCTGAAGAAAATTGTTTCGTGTATTTCCTTCTATGGTTAAAGTATTCATCCTAGACAATCTACGCCCTAAGTTACGTATAATTTTTACTGCAAACTTAGGATTTTTCTGAACAAAATCTTCTAAGCCAACCTCAAAAAATCTAACTTTTGCTTCAGATTTCGCTATAATCGAAGCATCTCTTTTACTCATTAAAAGTTCGCTCAGTTCACCAAACATTGCACCTTCCTGATTTATGTGACTGATCACCTTCCCTTGTCTGGAAACCTCCAATGTACCCTCTTCGAGAATATAAAAACCCTTTCCAATTTCACCTTCCTTGATGATATATTCTCCTATGCCATAGCTTTTAGATTCGTAATTCATATTATACTTTGTACCAATTCAATTGTCTTATTTCAATATTTAGAGGTGCTTGAACACAATTCTGAAAATTGTTCAACAGTTAGCATTAAAGTTTGTATACTATAAGCTTTTTCGAAAATCGTCTAACTTTTCCCTAACTATTTGTTGTTCTTCTTTAGTTAATTTCTTATATCCACGACCCAAGGGCCATCCGTAACCCCAACGGTACCAAGTTGGAAAATAAGGCTCACCCCCCGTCCTTACTGCTTGATACATTAATTCTGCTAATTCAGGGTTTCCAGTTTTCTTTTGTACACATTCCTTAAACGCAAGATCTGCCAATTCACGCTCCTCCTTGGTGCCGCCTTTCCAATAGGCAATGTCATGCTTCAGACAGCATTCTTTCCATAGCTCGGGATTTTCAAAAGTACCATCAATAAACAGGCTGCATCCATCACTTGTAAATTCAGCCAATTCCATCTTCCTATCCACGCATCCATAAAAAGTTAATATGCATGAATAAAAAATAATTCTCGATACTACCAACCTCGTGTGGACATTCATCAAGATAAATTTGCTAGGCTGGAATCACTGGGCAGTTGAAAAGCCCTTAGATCAAAAACTGGTAAAGATGCTAATAAATGATCAAAAATATCAGATTGTATTGCTTCGTAATGTATCCACCGAATGTCATTAACAAAGACATATATTTCAATCGGAAGTCCTTTCTCCGTTGGTGCAAGTTGACGAATAAGAAAGGTCATTCCCTCCTTGTGAATGCCAGGATGAGCCTTTAGGTATTTAAAGCAATATGCCCGAAAAGTTCCTGAATTGGTTAAGTTCCTGCCATTCAACAAGGGAGCTGCAACGCCATGTTCATCCACTTTCATTCCTCCCTCACCAATTTCTTCTCGTTTACTTGAGAAATAATCTTTTAGAAGTTCGATCTTTTCAAGTTCTGCAATTTCTGTCTCCTTCAAAAAGCGGACACTGGATAGATCAAGGAAAATGCTTCTCTTAATTCTTCGTCCACCAGATTCACTCATTCCTCGCCAATTCTTAAAAGCATCGCTAACCAAAGCATGAGCGGGAATTGTAGTGATAGTCTTATCCCAATTTTGAATTTTCACCGTCGTAAGAGCCACATCGATCACATCTCCATCTGCACCATATTTTGGCATCTCTACCCAGTCTCCTTTGCGAACCATATTATTGGCCGTAAGTTGAACACCCGCGACAAGTCCAAGAATCACATCCTTAAATACTAAAAGTAGGACAGCGGTTAAAGCTCCCAAACCTGAAAAGAAGTACAGTGGCGATTTATCCAATAGAATCGAAAGGATAAAAATGATCCCGGTCCCATTAACTAAAATCTTAATTGCCTGACAAATGCCCTTCAGCGGAAGTTTAGTTGAAAAACTGCTTTCTTCATAAAGTTTATAGAATGTATCGACCAGAGAATCAAAGATCCATAGGGCGATACCAACGAGATAAAGATTTATCAAAACCTCTATCAACCCCTGCAGCACTGAATACTGAGAAAATACTATTTGACTAGTGGAACTAATTACAAAAGCAGGGGCCAAGTGAGATAATCTGAGGAAAAAACTTTCTTCCAGTAGATATTTGGCAACTTTAGTATTTGTCTTTGATGCTAACGAACGAAGTATTCCTAGCAGAAATCTCTTTACGATAAAGTTTGCCACCCATCCCAGTGTAAGGATGACAGCCAAAGCTAATATTATGTATAAATACTCAGAATATTGTCCTCCTAATCCTACTTTTTTTTCAAGAAAAGTAATCACCATTAATTCAATTTTATTAAGAGTATCCATCTTATGAAACACAACCGACCAATGAATGTGCTGACAAACCAATTCTTATATTAATGCAAAATCCAAAATCATCTTCCATATTTTAGTTCAACTACGGTCGTTTTGCAGTTGTTTCAAGCTCACAAGCCATTCATTAAATGTATATGAATAAAATTTTCATATATACTTATAGATTCTCTACGCTAGTTATTCTATTTTTAGCTCCATTGCTTCGAGGTAAGACCGAAATTGTACTATTGGCAGGCAAGGATAGTCATGGGAGTAATGCCCATAATTGGGGAGAAGGGGTTGATCTCTTATCAAACGCCCTTACCAAAGAATCAGGCTTGGATATAAGTACCCGTACTTTCAAAGGAGGATGGCCGGAAAATTCTTCAATTTTTCAAAATGCAGCAACGGTTGTCATTTTATCGGATGGTGGAGGTCGCCACCCCATTAATAAACATCTTAAGGAATTTGATACACTTGCTGAAAAGGGAGTAGGACTTGTTTGCGTCCATTATGCTGTGGAAGTCCCAAAGGGTGCCCCTGGGGAAATGATGAAAAAATGGCTTGGTGGATATTTTGAAATTTTTTGGTCTGTAAACCCACATTGGACAGCGGAATTTAAAACTCTCCCGAATCATCCAATCACTCGGGGAGTCAAACCTTTCAGCCTTAAAGATGAATGGTACTATCACATGAAATTCAGGGACGAGATGAACGGGGTGACTCCAATTTTAAGTGCTCTTCCTCCGCCCGACACACTTAAACGGGGCGATGGACCACATAGTAATAACCCACATGTGAGAAAGTCGGTGCTAGAGAGAAAAGAAAAGCAACATGTCGCCTGGGCTTCCGAAAGGGAAAATGGACAGCGTGGTTTTGGCATTACAGGAGCTCACCATCACAAATCATGGGACAACGATGATTTTCGAACTTGTGTCCTAAATGCAATTGTATGGACGGCCAAGTTGGAAGTTCCAGAAAACGGGGTTAAGTCATCGTCTAACCCAACGCAAAAACAAAAGGAATCTAAAGAGTCGAGCCTGCCTGCTGCTATAGACCCAAAGAAAGCACTTTTCACCAGCAAGATTATTACGCCCAAGACAAAAAATCATTCGACCAAAATCGAAGCGAAAATTAAAGGGGTGGAAAATCTCTATCTTACTATTACGGATGGAGGGAATGGTTATTCCTGCGACTGGGCAGACTGGGCAAATCCCGTACTTATTGATGATAAAGGCAAGCAAACCAAACTCACTTCACTTAAGTGGAAATCAGCCAAAGCTGATTGGGGACAGGTAAGGATTGACCGAAATGCTGGCGGACAACCTCTTAGAATTAATGGAAAAAAGATCGAATTCGGAATCGGAGCCCATGCAAATAGCGTAATTCACTATGTCTTGGCAAAAGGACATCGTTATCAAACCTTTCAGGCAACTGGAGGAATTGATAACGGCGGGAGTGATCAAAAGGGAGGAAGGGACAGTAGCGTTCAATTCTTTGTTTCCGACAAACCCATCCTATTATCAAGAATTGCCAAGGCATCCGCAGAAATCCCCCAAGTTGACCACTTCCCACCTGATCAATTAATAGTATCTCAAGGTCTGGAGGTAAAATTGTGGGCAAAGTCTCCGCTCTTTTACAACCCCACAAACATGGACATTGACCTCAAGGGTAGAATCTGGGTGGCAGAAGGCAGAAACTACCGAGGCAGAAGAACCCAAGAGGACGGAGACAGGATAGTCGTGGTAGAGGATAAGGACCGGGATGGAATTGCAGAAAGCTCTCATGTATTCGTCCAAGAAAAAACTTTTCTATCTCCTTTAGGTATCGCTGTCGTTGATAACAAAATCATTGTATCGCAACCGCCAGACCTGATTGTTTACACTGATGTCAACCGAAACCTTCGCTTCGAACCGGAAACAGATAAGCGTGAAGTTCTACTTACCGGTTTTGACGGCAAGAATCATGACCATAGCCTTCACTCAGTAACTGTTGGTCCAAATGGTCAATACTATCTCAACTTTGGTAACAAGGGTGCTCAAGTAACCGATAAAGATGGGTGGCAATTGAATGCGGGGAGCTTCTATTCAATGAAGAATATTTCAGGAAAACCCAGCTCAGACGGCCAAGTATATCTTGGTGGGGTTGCATTTCGGGTTAATCAGGATGGATCCGGACTTCGTCCAATTGGGCACAATTTTCGTAATTCCTACGAACAAGCTGTTAGTTCACTGGGTGATGTTTTTCAAAACGATAATGATGATCCGCCAGCCAGCCGAACGGCATGGCTGATGGAATATGGGAACATGGGTTTCACTTCACGAAACGGACTGCGAAAATGGAGTAGTGACAAAATGACTGGACAAACCACTCAGGTGGCAGAGTGGAGACAGGAAGATCCAGGAGTCGTTCCGGCTGGTGATATTTATGGTGGTGGATCACCGACAGGGATTGCTTTTTATGAGAACGGGATAATGGAAGATCGATTCGGAGGATATGTTATTAGTTGTGAACCCGCTCGGAATGTTCTTTTCGGGTATCACCCTAAAGTAGAAAATGCAGGCATTACGCTTCCGGAACGGGACATTTTCATGACTAGCAATCCCAAGAAAAACTTTGCAGGAGCAGATTTCGCTAGTGCAGGAAGCATAAGGGGATTAATGAATCTGTTTCGCCCAAGTGATGTCTGCATAGGTCCGGATGGAGCTATTTATGTAGCCGATTGGTTCGATGCCCGTGTTGGTGGACATGGAACCCGTGACACTGGACAAACAGGTGCTATCTATCGCATTGCACCTAAAGGAGCCAAGCTTTCCATTCCAAAGTTCGATCTCGCTACCACTAGCGGACAAATTGAGGCTTTGAAAAGCCCATCTCCCAATGTTCGGGAACTCGGCCGGGCTCGACTCGAAAAAGCAGGCAAGCAAAGCATTCCAGCGGTTCGAAAACTGCTTACACATCCCAATTCGTTCATTCAAGGGCGAGCCATCTGGTTACTGTCAAAACTCGGATCGGAAGGACTTAAAATTGTTGAAAACCAGCTAAAGCATCAGGACGAGAGGATAAGGGTTTGCGCATTCCGTGCACTCCGGCATAACGATCACCGAATTATTGAACATGCAGCCAAATTGGCAAAGGATCCATCCCCTTCCGTTCGACGGGAAGTGGCTTTGGCCATGCGATATCAACCATTTGAAAAAGCAAGGGATATTCTTTTGGAAATTTCCAAGGGTTATGACGGTGAAGACCGTTACTATTTGGAGGCTTTTGGAATTGGTTGCACTGATAAAGAGGAAAAAATCTACGCGGAATTAAAAAAATATTTACGCACCCAGAAATATGATCCTAGGTATGCTGGTCTGGTTTGGCGCCTGCACACTGCCTCCTCGGTATCTGAGATCAAGTCATGGGTACTTGATGAAAAGCTCAGTCAAAAAATTCATCGATCCATGCTCTTTGCTCTTAGTTTAATTGAAGCTCCACAAGCTGCACGGGCTATGGTCGAAGTCGCCCAAAAAGGAAACAATGAAACCTCTAATTTAGCCAAAGCTTTCATCGATAAACGCGATCAGGGCATCTGGAATAATTACAGTGTAAAAGATCTGCTTACGGGAAAAAAATCTTCCGAAACCTCGTATGTTGATCGGCTCGCTCCGACCGCCTTTGGTCCAGAGACAAAACTACCAAAAATATCCGAAATTCTCGAACTTAAGGGAAACTCAAAGAATGGGAAAAGTGTTATCGGGCGATGTTATGTTTGTCATAAAGTAGGTTCCGTCGGTGTCGAATTTGGACCAACGCTTGCAGGTTGGGGAAGTGGTCAGGATCGTGAGACTATTCTCAAGGCAATCATTGAACCGTCAGCGGATTTAGCCCATGGATATGAAGGGACGGAGCTTGTGGTCAAAGGAGATAAACGCATTCAGGGATTCGTTCAGGCTGAAGGCGACCCCCTCGTCATTCGGGTTTTCGGCGGTGAGGACTTGGTCATCGCGGCAAAAGACATCAAGTCACGCAAAAAGATGAAATCCTCCCTTATGGCTCCTGCTTCAAAACTGGGCCTAGATGCCCAGCAAATTCGAGATGTTGTCGAATATCTCAAAGTAAACTAATTGGTTATTACTTTTAAGGATGATGTTGGATGACTAATTTCAGACTTCAACTCGAAAGAACATACTCAGAGCTACCAGATATATTTTTTACAAAACTCTCCCCCACCCCCGTCTCTAATCCAGAGATGATCATCTTTAATGAACAACTAGCTATCGAAACGGGTCTTCATTTCTCAGGGATGACAGAGGGTGATAAAACTAAATTCTTGTCTGGAAATCTCATCCCCGAAGGAATTGAACCCTTCGCCCAAGCCTATGCCGGTCACCAGTTTGGAAATTTCACCATGCTGGGCGATGGACGAGCCATCGTTCTGGGTGAACACCTGACTTCATCAGGGGAACGTCTTGACATTCAATTAAAAGGCTCAGGTAGAACCCCTTACTCACGCGGAGGCGACGGACGGGCCGCAGTCGGGCCCATGCTTCGGGAATACATAATCAGCGAGGCCATGCATGCACTCGGGGTCCCGACAACCCGTAGCCTTGCAGTCATTTCTACCGGAGAAAAGGTTTTGCGAGAAAGAGAATTGCCCGGTGCCATTCTTACCCGCATAGCAAGATCACATATCCGAGTGGGCACCTTTGAATTTGTCGCATTACAACAGGATAATACGATTACTTGTGCACTGATTGAATACTTAGTTAACCGTCATTTTCCTGAAATTAGAGGAGAGGAGAATACCGCACTTGCATTGCTTAACACGATAATCCAGCAACAGGCTGACCTGATTACCCATTGGATGAGAGTGGGGTTCATTCACGGGGTTATGAATACCGACAACATGGCTCTTTCAGGCGAAACGATTGATTACGGTCCATGTGCCTTCATGGACAGATTCGCACCAGATACTGTTTTCAGTTCAATTGATCAGCATGGAAGGTATGCATATGCCAACCAACCTCATATTGCTCAGTGGAACCTTGCCCGTCTGGCTGAAGCTATTCTTCCTCAGATCGATGATGAGCAAGAAAAAGCAATTGAAATCGCAGAAGATTCCTTGAATGGGTTTGAGTCTATTTACAAAAAAAAGTGGCTCGTCATGATGAATACAAAACTCGGGCTCACCTCAAACAGCCAAGAAGATGAGACTTTAGTCACAGAACTGCTCGACTGGATGCATAAACATGAGGCTGATTACACCAATACTTTCCGTGACCTGAGCCAAGAAGAACTTCCAGACAAAGAACTTTACGCCACCGAAAGTTTCCAAGCATGGCATACCCGCTGGCAAGCACGTCTCGGGGAAGAAGACTTGAAATCCTCCCTTGCCCTTAGGAAATCCGTCAACCCGGCAATCATCCCCCGCAACCACAAGGTTGAGGAAGCCCTGCAAGTTGGTGAGGAAGGTGACCTTGAGCCCTTCCGTAATCTTTTGAAAGTGCTCGAGAAACCATATGAAGATGGGGAACACCTGGCACCTTACCAAGTTCCTCCGAAACCATCCGAGAAGGTTCACCAAACCTTTTGCGGAACCTGAATGAATTTTCCGGAGCTTGACCGACTGCGTTGCACCAATAGTTTCATGTAATCATGTTCATAGGGATTTCGGGAATCATCGGGGCAGGTAAATCCACCCTTGCGCAAAACCTTGCTAAGCATCTCGGCTATGAGGCTTTCAATGAACCGGTCAAGGATAACCCCTATTTGGAAGATTTTTACACTGATATGAATCGCTGGGGCGCGATGATGCAAATACATCTGCTTTTCCGAAGGTTCGAACAGCACCAGCAAATCGTCTGGAATTCTAAAAAGGGAGCAGTACAGGATCGTACGATCTACGAAGATAGTATTTTCGCTAGGATGCTCTATGAAGAAGGATTTATCGACCAACGGGATTATGACACATATCTGGGACACTTCAATCTGATGAAGCGCTATTTAGTATATCCAGATCTCTTGATCTATCTACGCGTGGATCCCGAAACGAGCCTCCAAAGAATTGCGGAACGGGGACGAAAAGCCGAGGTTGGCATTACTCTCGAGTATATGCAAAAACTTCACGAAGGTTATGAAGAATTCATTGAGGAAATGAACAACTACACTCAAGTCCAGATCCTTAATTGGAATAAATTCCTCAAGATGGAGGAAGTGGTTGATCTAATTTCAGAAAAGACTCGGGCTAAGCGAAAATTTCTACGTGATTTGCCAAAGTATTGAGCAATATTCATTATCTATTTTTTAATGAACTTGCTTAAGAAAGCTGTTGGGCACTTGACCAAGGAGATTGGATCAGTAGGTTCGAAACCATGAAATTCATAACCTTCGCTTTTGCTTGGCTGGCTCTTTCTCTAAGTGGAGCAACCAAACCCAACATCCTTTTCATCTTCACAGACGACCATGCGTATCAGGCCATCGGTGCTTATGACTCGTGGCTAAAGGATCATTGCCCGACCCCGAATATCGATTCTTTGGCTCGGGATGGTATGCTTTTTGAACAATGTTATGTAACAAATTCAATTTGCGGGCCAATGCGTGCTGCCATCCAGACCGGTAAGTACTCCCATGCAAACGGCTTTCTGGTCAACGGTAACAAATTTGACGGAACTCAGCAGACTTTCCCGAAACTATTACGCAAGGCAGGATACACCACTGCAGTTGTAGGTAAATGGCACTTGGGCACCCACATGTCTCCTCAGGGATACGATTACTCGGAAGTACTCATTGGGCAAGGCCCATACTACAACCCACCCATGCGTCTCGACGCAGATGGGGACGGAAAGCACGACGAGGTCATCAAGCATGTCGGATACACGACTGATATCATCACCGACCTTGCCTTGGAATGGATGAAAAACAAACGGGACAAGGAGAAGCCTTTTATGTTGATGTACCAGCACAAAGCACCTCACCGCAACTGGCAACCGGGTCCAAAATACCTGACAAAATACGACGATGTTACCCTACCAGAACCGGATACGCTATTTGATGATTACAAAGGACGCACATTGGCCGCCTATCAGCAGGATATGACTATTGCCGAGACGATGAATCGGGGTGACTTAAAATTAGATGCTCCAGGGAACCTTACTCCAGAACAAAGAAAACTTTGGGATAATGCCTATAATCCAAAGAATGACGCATTAAAAAAAGCAAACCTGTCAGGTAAAGATTTGGTTCGTTGGAAATACCAGCGCTATGTTAAAGACTATCTCCGATGCATCGCTTCGGTGGACGACGGAGTCGGACGCATGCTTGCTTATCTCAAGGAAACCGGACTGGAAAAGAACACTATCGTGATCTACTGCTCCGACCAAGGCTTTTATCTTGGAGAGCATGGCTGGTTCGACAAACGCTGGATGTACGAGGAATCCCTCCGCACTCCCCTACTTATCCGCTGGCCCGGGGTCATTAAAGCGGGCAGCCGGAACGGCGATATCGTTTCTCCGGTGGATTTTGCCGGAACCTTCTGCGAAATCGCCGGTATTGACGCCCCAGCCGATCTGCATGGTCGCTCGATGGCCTCCATCTTCAAGGGGAAGACGCCCAAGGACTGGCGTAAAAGCTTTTATTATCACTACTATGAATATCCAGGTTACCACTGGGTCCGCCGACATTACGGAGTGGCGGACGGTCGCTACAAGTTGATCCGCTTTTATGAACAGGATGTCGATCAATGGGAACTCTTCGACCTGAAGACCGATCCAAACGAGATGACCAGCGTCTACGGAACTGCAAAGTATGCGGTGGTGCAAAACCGGCTTTCCCGCCAGCTTGCCCTGCACCGACAAGATCTTGTGGTACCAGAGCAAGACCCTCCTCAATCCGTGGTTAAACGTCTTCCCCCACGAACCCGTAAACCGACTGCACCGAGGTGAGAATTATAGCCTTTTATCTTTTCGGGAGCCTTTTCACACTCACAGGCTTGTGTTCGGAGCAAACACTCTTTTCAGGAACTGATTTCAACGCTTTTGAACTGAGTCCTGGATCGTGGGAACTTGAATCTGATGATTCCATGGTTTGTCGAATGGAAAAGATCAAAGATAAGAAGGGAGTAGAACGCATTCGTGGAATGGGATACATTTGGACTAAAGCCAAATTTGATGATTTCAAACTCGAGCTCGAATATAAATTGAGCGAAGGGGCAAATTCAGGAATCTTTTATCGAACGAACAAAAACGATCCGGTTCAGGGTGGATTTGAAATCCAGTTGATGGACAACACAGGATTTCAGAAAAAGGCGAAGAAAATTCTCCCTCCTCGCAAACTTAACGGCTCTTTTTATGACGGAGTTGCTCCTAATGGAGATTATTCAAAACCGGTGGGTCAATGGAACCAAGCCAAACTTGTCTGTAATGGACCCATTGTTTCCTTTGACCTCAATGGAAAAAACGCATTTCGAGTCAATCTCAACGATTGGAAGGAGGCGGGCAAAAACCCCGATGGTTCCACCAACAAGTTCAAAACCGCACTGAAAGACCTTCCAAGAACAGGGCGAATAGGTTTTCAGAACCATGGACAGGTTGTTTGGTTTAGAAACATCAAGATCAAAGAACTGTAAGATGAAGTCTTTTCTGCCTGTATGTTTTTTTCTTTTTGTACAGATTATATCTTCTGCATCTGAAAATTGGCCTCGTTTTAGAGGAAACAATGGCGATGGAAGAGCAGACTTCACTATTCCTCCAGTTTGGGAAAAATCTGATTACAGATGGTCTCTCGACTTGGAAGAAGAAGGGCATGGTTCCCCTTCTGTCTGGGGAAACCGTGTTTTCTTAAACACGGCCACCGATGAAGGGAAGACTAGAGAGGTCATTTGCGTAAATGCCAAAAGTGGGAAGCTTGAATGGTCAAGAGCTTACCCTTCAAAAAACCACAAAACCCATCGATTCAATAGCTTTGCTTCCAGTACACCTGCAGTCGATGCAAAGAGAGTCTATTCCGTATGGGGACATTCCAAGGAATTAAAAGTAACCGCTCATTCTCAATCAGGTAAACTGGTATGGAAAAGAGATCTCGGGGGCGTGACGGGCGGTCACGGTTTTGCCGTTTCGCCCATTATTTTTGAAGATTTGCTTATTGTCCCCAATGATCAGGAAAAAGGTGGAGGTTCTCATTATGCAATGGATTCTGCCACAGGAGAAATTCGCTGGAAAGTTCCGCGGGGTAGCAAACGTCTTACCTATTCAACCCCCTGCATATTCACCCCACCCAAAGGAGAACCAGAATTAATCTTTACGAATTGGTGGTTAGGATTTACCAGCCTTCAACCAAAGACTGGTAAAAAATTATGGGAACTTTCGGTTTTTGGACGTCCCCATTCTGAACGGGCAATCTCATCCCCTATTGTTACCGAAAATCTAGTTTTAGGAGTATGTGGATTCACGACTCTGGACAAACATCTTGTTGCAATTAGGCCAGCATCAGTTGCTGCAGATGGAAAAGCTCGGGAAATTTGGAGAATGGAGGAAACCATGCCCCACATTCCCACTCCTCTATTATCCGAAGATAGACTCTACCTGTGGGCAGATAACGGAGTGATCACATGCCTTCGTCCAAGTACGGGTGAAAAAGTATGGAAAGCAAGAGTTGAAAATGTGAAAGACACCTTCTTTGGTTCACCAGTAATTGCCGGAAAAACAGTTTTTTGTGTCTCTGCCTACGGTCAGGTTGTGGCTATTTCTGATAGTAACGAATTTCAACAATTAGGTGTAACTAACCTTGGTGAGCTATGCCGTTCCACCCCAGCTTTAGCCAACGGCGATCTTTACTTAAGAACTGCCAAAAGGCTTTTTTGTATCAAGGGGTCCTGAAATCATTCGTTGCCAAAATCTGCCATAATCCTTAGCAATGCACCAGTTGGGATTTTACTGAGATAACTCATTTTGGTCCGCTTGAAATAGAAGCTCTTGGTTTCGTCATTACCTTGCTCTACCCAAAAGCATTGCCATCGTTCGGCTCCCAATTGATTTAATCGAATTTCCAAATCCTTTGAATTTTTTTGGCTAAATTTTTCAATCTTATACTCCCAGTCGCCTATATTTTCGATATCCTTCAGTAACCATTCCTTGGATTTTCCCGAAAGATCTTTTCCCTCTTCAAAGGTCTCCGCGTACTTTTCCGATGCCACCTTGACTCCCTTGTCATAGAGATCCTTACTCTTTTTGAGTTTTTCTGATGCCGCTTCCTTTAATCTTTCGGAATAAGATTTTTCATCAGGTTTTTCAGCCGCATAAATCGGCATCCAAAAAACACTGTATAATACAAATAGAAATAAAATGCTTTTCATGCTGCTATGGTTTTTAAAATTAACGGTTATTAGCAAGTCTTTAAAATGTGATCATGTACTTATTAACTAAGATAGGATCACCTTGACATTCCTTGAACCAATAAATCAAATTTGATTCATGAGCGAATTCAGCCCCTCCGACCTCTCAGAATATCAAGAAAATGGTTTTCTTATTGCACGCTCGCTCTTTAGCAGTGAAGAAATTGATTTACTTGGAAAGACCGCCCGTGCTGATAGTGCAATGGATAAGTCATCTTCGTCTCGAGACGATGGAAAAGGCAATGCCGTACGCTTAGCCCTTTGGAATAATCCCGGTGACGGCATCTACGGTATGTTTGCCCGTTCCAAGAGATTGGTTAACAGGGTTGAGCAACTGCTTGAGGACGAGGCGTACCACTATCATTCCAAAATGGTGCTCAAGGACGCAAAAGTTGGCGGAGCCTGGGCTTGGCATCAGGATTATGGATACTGGTATCAAAATGGAGTGCTTACTCCAAATTTGTGCAGCGTGATGATCGCAGTTGATCAAGCCTCAGTTGAGAACGGTTGTATGCAAGTCATTCGCTCATCCCACAAACTTGGACGGGTAAATCATGTTCTTACGGGAGATCAGGCTGGTGCTGATATGGAACGGGTCGAAGAAGCCAAGAAGAGATTTGAGCTAGTTCATGTAACGATGGATCCGGGGGATGCACTCTTCTTTCATTCCAATCTTTTACATGCATCTGCCGCAAATGAATCCGATTATTCCAGATGGGCAATGATATGTTGCTACAACGCAAAATCCAACGACCCATATAAGGAATCGCACCACCCCAGATATACAAAACTTCACAAGGTTGATGATGATCAAATCCTGGTAATTGGTAAAAATGACGCCCTTCGTGCAGCTGCTGAATTTGCCGACCTAAACCGAGTGGATAGTAGTGCCAAAAGCTTGGTCGAGAGTTCCTAGTATTCGATGAAACTCGGAATCATTGACAGTGCCTTTCAACAGGCTGGAATGGATACAAAAACCGGACTCGAACATATTGCTCGCATTGGCTTCGACTGCGTCGATATCTTCACTGAAGCAATGACGATTCCTGAACAGGAAATCAGCTTAATTGAACATACCTGTTCAGAATACAATCTACCCATAATTTCTTTACCCGTTGTCGCCGCAGGCCTAATTGACTTCAACAATCCTGTTCGAGAATTTCATCTCAAACGTTGTAAAAAATTCATCGATCTATGTTCTCGTTTTAAAGCGAACAATTTATTGCTCGTTTTGGGCGAATACATTTGGCAAAGAGAAGTGATTCCACCCGAAGCTCAATGGGAATGGGCAGTTGAAAACACCAAACTGTTGGGAGACTATGCCGAAGAAAAAGGAATTGAAATTGCTTTGGAACTCGAACCTTTCCGACTTAGCCTGCTCAACAATGTAAAAGAGATGACTCGCTTCCTAGATGATTGTGACCATCCCTCAATCAAAGCAAATATCGATATAAGTCATCTAGTTCTTGCAGATGTATCTCCTTCCGAATTGTCATCTTTAAAAAACAGAGCGGCACATATTCATATAAGCGATTGCGATGGAAAAGTTCATGGCGATCTACCACCTGGTCGTGGGGTGGTTAAGTTTATGCCATACCTTCAGGCAATCAAGGACCTTGAAATAGACGGTACTATCGCCCTCGAACTCGAATATTCCCCAGATCCTTCCAAAATAGTCGAATGGGTCGAGGAAGCCTATGACCATACAAATCGCATGATGGGTGAACTGAATTTGCGGAATTAAAATATTGGTGAATAAAGCTTCAACCGAATACGGAGTAAGTCCCGAAAAATATTATCTAAAGATTCAGCCCCCCAAGGTTGATTACCTTCCGCCCGAACCGAAAAACTATAATCCCAGTATAGGAATTATAGGAACGGGAGGCATCAGCGAGTATCATCTGAAAAACTATCAGGATTGTGGATATAGGGTAGTTGCACTTTCCAACCGCACCCCGGCAAAGGCGGAAGTCCTTCGTGATAAATTCTTCCCCAAAGCTAGCATACATCAAGACTATCGTGATATCTTGAAAATGGATGAGATCGAAGTGGTCGATGTCACACCCCATCCTGTAGACCGCCTACCCATTCTCCATGACTGCCTGGATGCAGAAAAACATGTGCTTAGTCAGAAGCCGTTTGTGTTGGACCTTGAAGATGCAAAAAAGCTTGTCGATGTGGCCAATCAAAAAAAGGTAAAATTGGCAGTTAATCAAAATGGACGCTGGGCACCTCACTTCAGTTATATCAGAAATGCGGTCCGGCAAGGATTGATCGGTGAAGTCACATCCATTGATTTCTCTCTGCAATGGGATCAAACCTGGATCAAGGGCATTCAATCGTTCGAAAAAATGGAACACCTGGTCCTCTTTGATTTTGGAATCCATTGGTTCGATATCACGGCATGTATCATGGAAGAACAGAAGCCTAAAAGTATTTTCGCATCGGCATTACATCATGCCAGACAGGTTTATAATCCACCTGCACTTGCTTCCGTAATCATCGAGTATCCTCAAACGCAGGTAAGAATCTCCTTTAATGCTCATTGCACCATGGGCGAAGAAGATGTTACTACCATTGTTGGTACCAAAGGAACACTACGCTCCCGAGGTCATGGACTGAACGAACAACCTGAAATCGCAGTGCACCTCGAGAACGGTTCAGTGAGGGTGCCCCTAAAAGGATGCTGGTTTGAATCGGGATTTAAGGGCAGCATGGGTGAACTACTGTCTGCTATCGAGGAAGATCGCAGCCCTTATCACAGTGCCTACAATAACCTAAAAACATTAAATCTTTGCTTTGCTGCTCAAAAAAGCACGGTCAAGGGACGCCCAGTTCAATTTGAATAAAAAAATCTTACAGGTCACCCACCTGTGTTTTCTTTTTGCGAGAAGACGCTAACCAGAATTACAAAAAAACAAAGAGTCAGATTAAACAAAGGAATCTGCAAGGGATAAGGTAACGAATAAATAATTGCAGTACCGGGAATCCAGACCACCCATGTTGTCACAGTAAAAATCAGTATCATATCAAAAAGTTCAGTCCATGTTTTATCTCCCTTCCATCGCTTGATTGAAAAGTCTGCTTCTCTCCAAGTGTAAAAAAGAGCAGTGATCGGAGATGCCCAAATTACACAGTATATAAATTGATCAAATAAAACCTTAAAAATAATGGTTTTTACATCAATCCCCTTGCCAAAAACCATCGCCTGTAATCGATAAAAGGCATCCACATCAATTCCACGTAGAGCCCAGTAACCAATAAAGATTAAACCACTCCAAAACCCTTTCAGGTGATCCCTTCCAGTCCACCGCATAAAAAAATACGGAATCAAGCCCCCAAAAACACAGGTTGACACAGCAGAATATGCAAACCCATAAGTTTCTTTTAAGCGTATGATATTATCAAAACAGGGCCGACTGAATTCACCCAAGTAATAGAGAAGTACCAAACATAATCCCAGTATCCAAAGCACAAAGCCTGGAATCAGATTAACCTTGATTCCCTGCCTGATCCTTTCTTTTAAATTTCTTCTTTTAACCCAATCCCAAACTCCTGCCATACCGACAAAATATATATATATTTAATACAATCGATCTTATTAACTTAATTAAGTATCCTTTACACACTTGATTAGGCAGAGAGATTTATATTTTATAAAAACCAAATAAACCCAAACCTCTCTTCCCAAATGAATATCTATGTCCATAAAGATGGTACCCAGTACGGTCCCTACTCACTTGAACAGCTTCAACAATATCTTCAACAAGGATCGTTTACCCTTCAGGATCAAGCCTGTCATGATGGACAGAACTGGGTAACCATTGCACAAGTTCCTGGAGTAGCACAAGCGACAACCCCTCCTTCAGAAACAGCTGCACAGCAAGCACAAACCGTGGCACCAAAACAGGCAGTTGCAAAAAAGACTGTTGCCGCAAAAACAAAACAAACCGCTGCCACATCTAACCAGGCTGGACAACAAAAGGCTCAAAAAAGCGGCAAGGGAGGATCAAAAGTTCTTTTTATAGCCGGTGGACTGGTTATTTTATTGGTGGGGCTTATCGGTGGACTTTGCTATGTGCTATTTTCTGGTGATGACGAAGCGAAAGATAAGGAAAACCTAGTCGCAGATAGCGATGAAACAACCAATGATGAACCTTCATCCGACGAAGAGCTCTCTGTAGAAACACCTGCCAGCTCAGCACCTTCGACAAAAAGTGCTAATATTCCCCTCATCGAAAGAGTCCCTTCAGACGCTGGTGCGGTCATCTTAATAAGAGTGAATGACCTGCTGAATAAAGGACGCGAAGATATAGCAGCTCTTTTGCCTCCCGGATTACCTCCGATGGTAGGGAAAGCATTGGAGGATCCAGCTTCATTAGGGCTGGATGTATCAGAACCTTTACAGGTTCATCTTATTCCTCATGAAAACCCAAGATTTTCACCCACCGGAGGCATTGCCGGAAAGTTATCAGACAAAGAAAAATTTATGACCACCCTTGAATTGCTTGCCGGACTTGACTCCCCAGAGCAAAAAGATGGCTATCTTCTCTACAAACCGCTTGGCGGTGCCGATGGATCTGAGCCCCAAATTGCCATTGGGTCGGATTTCTTTTTCGCTGGTGTTGCCGAGAAACCCTCTGATCGGGAACCATCAATTGATAAATTCATGACCGCGGATGGTTCTAGTTCGTTATCCAAGAATAATGACTCTTTCGTTGCTTTTTCAAAAGAAAGTCATGACCTCGGTATTTGGTTCGGAGGTGACTCAATCTTGGAGACCATAGGCAACCAGTTGGATAATGCTCCCCTCGACAACATTAAGGGTGGAAGCGGTGCACTTACTCTTAATTTTGAAAACGGGGAAATGATTGCTCAAATTAAAGTGGAAGCTCCGAGTAACGATGTTGTTTACGGAAAGGGAGGATTCTCTGATGGAATTTTAAAATTCTCACCCGGGGATGCCATCCTAGCATTGGGCTTTGCTTTTGATATTTCAAAATTCGTTGAATTTGCAGAGAAGGAAATTCTTCCTGAATTCGGAGATGATATTAAATTAAACGAACCAATGCCTGAACTGGGTAACTTGTCCATTAAAGATGCAATCAGTGCATTTACAGGGGAATTCATGGTATCCTTGACCGATGTAAAAATGCCTGACCCAAGTTCCGCGGGAGGCTTTCCTGGTGGACCTGACTCGGATCCATTCGGCGACCCTGAAATGGAAGAAGGCGATATCCCCTTTCCTCCTCAAGGAGGTCCAGGTGGATTCCCTAGTGGAGGCCCTCCAGGTGGGATGAACCCAGGAGCCATGATGATGGCTGCCATGCCAAAGCCTGAGTTCATCGTTGCCGCATCCATCGACACCCCCAAATGGCTTAAACTTAAAGCAGCTCCTCCCCTCGCCATGGGAATGGGATTAGCCATGATGCAGGGCTATTCCATCACTGAAAAAGATAATTTTCTCCTTATTGCAAGTAAGGATCATCTCGACGCCACACAATCAGGCTCCGTAAAAAACCCGGTGAGCGGTTCCGAAAAAGATCTCTTTGCAGATAATGATTTTGTTTTAAAAATAAATGTCGCTCCAATCTTGAAGTTGGATTTACCCATCCCTCCTGGCGGACCTGAGGAAATTCTCAAAGATATTTCTCACTTGGAAGTTGCATCCAATTCCGGAAAAACTTCCGGAACAGGAACCATGAAATTGGGCTTTACGAATAAAAGTAAAAACTCCCTATCCGAAATTCTCAAAATAATAAAAGCTATCAACACCATAGTTCCAGAAGGAGAGATTAATTTCTAAGAAATTAATCATTTGAGTTATTCATTCTAAGATTCACCCTGTTCTAGTTTATAATGACGGAAGTTCTTTCTTTCATTGATTTTAAGAATCTTCCTCAAGTTTTTGAGAACCATTTAAAAGTTCTTGGCCCCATTGATCATTTCACCCTTGCGGTGAATTTACTCATACTCATTTTTTCAAAATCCTTCGCCACTCGATACGGAGACATAAAAAATAAGAATAAAAGCCAGGCGAGGCTCAGGATTCTAAATGGTACGAATCTGGTTCTTTTCTTAATATACCTGCTTGCCGTAATCTTTGAGATCAAATTGGGAAAGGCAATCAGCCAGACTTTTCTGGTTATCTTAGGAAGTTATTTAATTATTCATTTTGCCGAGGCACTCATTCTAAAAAAATATGGAAAGAGTAAAGAGATTGATAGTTTATCCCTAACCACTGAGACACAGACTTCCCGTACCCTCGAACTCTTCGTTTCCTTTCTGATTATTACCATAACCATCGTATTACTTATCAATATCTGGGGTTTTGAAGATTGGTTACAAACCACCAGTGTCCTTGGTTTTCTTGCCCTCTTTATATTTGCAAGCAAGGAATACTGGGCAGGTGATTTCCTAAGCGGAATTTTAATTATTAGCCAGGGACGCATTGAGCGTGGAGATGTAATCAAAATTAAGGATCAGGACTTGGTTGGAATTGTTCTGCAGGTGGATAGTTTTCAGACAATTGTAAGAGATTTGGTGAATCAGCATGACATCATTCTCCCGAATTCAAGCCTCCGACTAGCCCGTGTAGATGTACTGAAAACTGATTCAAAAAAAGGCGTGCGTGAATTCGAAGATTTTTATTTCGGATACGGCTCCGATTCTTCTCAAATTAAAGCGATGCTTGAAGAAGTCTGGCAAAAAACAATCGAACTTGGTTTCGTCAGTAAAAAAGGGGGTTTCGTAATTGCCAATAAGGAATGTGGGGACCATGGAGTTAGGTGGAGATTGGCTTACACTTTGAAATCTCCCCACAAATTAATAGAGACAGGAAATTGCATTAGGGAATGGGCTTACCAGTTGCAGGGTTCATACGAATTAGAATTAGCTACTCCCCTGACCCATAATGTGAAAAAGGAAACCTCGAACGCATCCGATTAATCTTTATCCAATCATGGATGAGCAGATTGAAGATTTGACTCCCACTCAATCACCTGGTGAAGACGAAGAGCCATGGTGTGCGACTTGCCATGCCTTTACTGATTATCGCAGAAAATGGGATTCAATTCAGCGGTCAGATCTCGACGGCGGATCCTATTCTGAAAACATCGAGATTCCCCACTGTATTGAGTGCGAACAACCGATGCTTCTACTATCCACCTGCCGAAAACTGTTATGGTCTGTCAATTTCCTTGCAATCATTATCTGGTTGGTCGGATTGCTTAGTGTTTTGGCTCTTTTTGGTTTTTCATTGGGATCGGTGACAGGACTTCTCCTTCATGCAGGATTTTGCTATCTCATCAGCCGACTGCCACAACGATCAAGACTGACACTTTTGAGCCATAAAAAGACAAATAAGGAAGAAAGTATGAAGGAACTACTTCAGAAGCTCTAAGTCATGCAGGAATGTGCAAAATGAAAATCGACGGTCATGTTCACTTTGTCGGAGATGGATCCAACGACTCCGGTTGCTGGTTGAGAAGCAACCTAGCGGATCGTTTATTTGAACCAATCGTAAAATCACAGGCAGGAATTTATAGAAGCAGTCAAAGAATCGGAGTGGATCAGGCATATGAGGAAAAGCTAATCGAATTAATAGAAGGTTCAACGCTCGATGCTGTTCTTCTTCTTGCAATGGATTATCCATACGACTCAGAGGGGAAAAACTTGAAGCATTATGCAAAGTTTTATGTACCTAACGATCATGTTCTCAAATTGGCTCAAAGATATTCTCAAATCATCCCTACCTGCTCGATTCATCCCGCACGCAAGGATGCTATCGAAGAACTGGAACGCAGTGCAGAGAAAGGAGCCAAAGTATTAAAACTTCTTCCCAACTGTCACAATGTCGACTGCACAGACAACCAATACCGTCCTTTCTGGCAAAAACTGGCCAAACTTGGTCTTCCTTTTCTTGCCCACACTGGGGGAGAATTCTCTGTTCCAGTACTGAATCCGAAATTTGCTGACCCACGTATTCTCAGACTTCCCCTGGAGTCTGGAGTTAAAGTAATTGCGGCTCATGGGGCAGGTAAATCCGGAATCTTCGATCCTGATTACACCAAAGATCTACTTAGGATGATGGATGCATTTCCAAATCTCTTTACCGACAACAGTGCTTTAGCCAGTCCGAACAGATGGAGGACTATTCCTGCCCTGCTCGAGCACAAGATTCAGTCAAGGGTCATCCACGGTAGCGACTTCCCAATCCCAGTCGGAGGGTTCGGTCCATGGGTTGGAGGACTCCTAAACCGACCGGATTACTTTAGATCCAGAAAAATTAAAAACCCACTGGAACGGGATGTATTCATCAAGCAGGCAGTTGGGTTTGAAGAAAGTACCCTTTATAGGCTAAGAGATATTATAAATTAAAGGTTTCTAAGCAGGGTTGGATTTAAAGCCGTTAACTAAAGTTACTCCAACTACAATCAAAACCATTCCCAATTTTCCCTGCCAGCAAAGGTTTTGTCCAAAGAGAAAATAACTTGCCACTGATACGAAAAAGATACCTGCACCGCACCAGGTTGCATAGACAATTGTGAGGGGAATTTCCTTCACCGCAAAAGACAGAAAAACAAAAGCCAAAAGGTAAAATAGCACAAGAAATACACTCGGGGTCAACTTTGTGAAATTTTTCGAGTATGGAAGCAATAATGTTCCAATCACCTCGCATATGATTGCACCCGCCAGAAATAGATAGCTAATCATTAGATAAATGAAAAAAACTCAAAATTGGATTACGAAATATTAAAATACTTATTTCCTCAATTTGGTAAAAGTAAAAAACAATTGATTCTAAGTTAAGTCCTATATTCCTATTAACTTGTTCCTTTAATAACTTGAGTTCATCATCTACAGCAACGATAACATTAAAAGCAAGCAAGGCATTTATAATAATTTGGATACTTAGATCCCTATTGTTTATAGGGATTTTGTTGTTAATCTTGCTTACAGATGGCTCTAAACCATTTTACTGGTTTGTTGTATTTATACTCATTATCCTGTTTGGTTACTTCGAAGTTTCGAAAGATAGTAACTTATTTTTAACTCCCAACTATCTTCAAGGAGGGACATTTTTTCGCTGTAGAAGCGAATGGAATAAAATTACTGAAGTTTACACAAGTGAAAGTCATATATACTGGGAAGAAGTTTCTAAAAAAGGGAAGATACTGCAAAGAAAAAGTCCATACAATCACTGGGGAAGAGAATGTCTTCAAAATGGAAAAAAAGTCTCCAAAGATCTTGCAATCGAATGGATTAACAAGTTGAGAAAAGCAGAGTCAAAAAACGAAAGAATTCAACTTTTGACAGACTTTCGCCAAATCCGGTCAACGAAAGAGCGTCTGATCAGAACACTACCGGAAGAGGAAAAGGAAATAGCCAATCGTCTTTTCGAGGAATTCAAAAATATAAAAGGCGAATACAGGGCAGAAAGAAGAATGGAAATCGCTCAATACTTCAAGCAAAAGGGATGGGTTTTACCAAAACTAGAAATTTCTGAAGAGAGAAAAATAATCGGATGTTTGGTTATTGTTTTCTCTTTTGGATTCTTGTTTTTGATCATCGTTAAATTTTTAGGACAGATATTTTAAATCAAAGAAAATAAATATACTTTAATTATCATACTTTATGATAATCCTACCTTAATAAATCTAGTAGTAAAAAAGACCCTAAGCTTGCACCTTGTATAATCTCACTTATGGTCATTGGTTATGAGATTACTTCCCTTTTTACTTAGCCTCATTTCATGCTTTTTTTGTCTTCTTTCAGCAAAAGAAAAACAAAAGCCCAATGTCATTTTGGTTTTGGTGGATGATATGGGATGGATGGACCTAAGTTGTCAGGGATCAGACTTTTACCGGACCCCAAATGTGGACAGGTTAGCTGATGAAGGGATTACTTACACCAATGGTTATGCCGCCTGTGCGGTATGCTCCCCCACCCGTGCAGCAGTGCAAACCGGTCGATATCCACACCGACTTGGGGTGACTGACTGGATACGGTCTCTTTTTCAGCGAGGTGGAATGGGAACACCGGACAAAAACCCAACCGAATATGTCGGAGGGAAAAATCGAAAGTTGCTCTGCCCTCCTAATCCTTACTGGATGGAAAGCTCAGAGATCACAATTGCCGAGAATTTACAAAGGAATGGATACAAAACCGCTTACATTGGAAAATGGCATTTAGGAGATGAGGAATGGTATCCGGAAAAACAGGGCTACGATGAAAACTTCGGCGGTTGTGATTATGGACAGCCTCCTTCTTTTTTCGATCCCTACAATAATCCCAAACACCGCCACCCGACCATTCGTTCAGGAATTCATAAACTACCCGGCAGAAAACAGGGCGAATATTTAACCCATCGGGAAGCGGATGAGGCGGTTAAATTAATCCGCCAATGGAAGGACCAGCCTTTCTTCATTCAGGTCTCCCATTATGCAGTGCACACTCCAATTCAGGCTATTCAGGAAGTGGCTGACAAATACAAATTCAAGGAAGGTATGTCCGAAACAAATCGGAAATATGCAGCCATGGTTGAATCTATTGATGATTGCATGCGTGATATGCTTGCAGAGCTGAAAAAGCACGGACTGGACAACAACACCATGATCATTTTCACCAGTGACAATGGAGGGCTTGACCGGAATGGAAGTCCGACAGAAAACGCTCCCTTACGCAGTGGAAAAGGATACTGCTATGAGGGAGGTATCCGAGTACCTTTTCTTGTTCGTTGGCCGGCCAAGATACCTGCTGGAAAAAAGGCAGACTTTCCGGTCTCATCGATCGATCTGTTTCCCACAATTATGGAAGTAACTGGTACGGATCTACCCAAGGATCGGCCAATCGATGGACTTTCCCTGTTTTCTAATTTAAAAAGCGGTGGAAAAAAGAACCTGAATCGTGACGCTCTTATCTGGCATTTCCCTCACTATCGTCACGCACCAGGCCCCTACTCCATTATCCGCAAGGGTGACTATAAATTAATTAAATTCTGGGAGGGAATTTATGAACTCTATGATCTGAAGAATGATCTTGGCGAAGAAAATAATCTTTCCGATACAAATCCCGGACTGGTTAAGAAATTGGAAAGTGAACTGCTTGCTAGACTCAAAACGGATGGAGCCAAACTCCCTCGTGCAAACCCTGAATTCAAAAACTAGTTTTTCAGTCTCAAACTTATTGATTTACATCTATCAATTATTAGCTGTGCTTTGAAACTCGCAATCCATCTTCTACTCATCGGGATATCCACTTGCTTACTCGCAAAAGTGGATTTCAATCGGGAAATTCGCCCTATCCTGTCCGATAAGTGCTACAAGTGTCATGGTCCCGATGCAAAGAACCAAAAATCTGACTTTCGTATCGATTCCTTCGAGGAAGCCATCAAGGAGCACAATGGATTTGTCGGTCTAGCTCCCGGAAACTTGGAAGAGTCTGAAATTCACTGGCGCATTCACAGCGATGATCCAATCGATGTAATGCCACCTCCGGAAAGCAAAAATCCACTCAATGAAGCTGAGAAAAAAATAATTGATCAATGGATTAAAGAAGGAGGTAAGTATGAAAAACACTGGTCTTTTCAGCCGTTGCCGAAATCTGTAAATGTACCGAAAAGTGAACACCCGACTCCACAAAATGAAATCGATCATTTCATCTCAAGGAAACTGGAAGACTCACCCCTGAATCCCAGCAAGGAATCGGATAAAACCACTTGGTTACGTCGTGTAACTTATGATATCACCGGCCTTCCTCCCACTCTTGAAGATGTGGATGCCTTTAAGGGCGACTCATCCAAGGATGCCTACGAAAAAGTAGTTAATCGATTACTTGATACGAATGAATATGCCGAAAGGATGACCTCTGAATGGCTGGATGTGGCACGCTATTCTGATACCTACGGTTATCAGGTGGATCGTGGACGAAATGTCTGGCCATGGCGGGACTGGGTGATCCAATCATTCAGGAGAAATCAACCCTACAATCAGTTCGTAACCGAGCAGATTGCGGGCGACCTCATCCCCAATGCTACCCGGGATCAAATACTTGCCACTTGTTTCAATCGTCTGCATCCCCAAAAAGTGGAAGGTGGAAGCGTACCCGAAGAATTTCGGATCGAATATGTAGCCGACCGTGTTCACACCTTTGGCACAGCATTTCTTGGATTAACTATGGAATGCACTCGTTGCCATGATCATAAGTATGACCCCATTACCCAGAGAGATTATTTTTCTCTTTCAGCATTTTTTAATAACATTGATGAAGCCGGACTATATTCCTACTTTACCGGTTCCGTCCCCACCCCAACTCTTGAATTGGGAGATCTTCCGAGTGATAAAAAAATAAGGGAAGCGGAAGCAAAGCTTGAACAAATCTTAAAGTCTAATGAAACCAAACAGGCCTGGGCAGAATGGAAAAAGGAAGTACAAATGGAAAAGATTGGGTATGCTACCTACTTTTCAAAAGCTCTTCCTCCAGTTGAAAAAGCCGAAGGAAATATCGATATCCTTTCCCTTAAGCCAAGCCTCTGGTTAGATGCGAGCGACCTCAATCAGACTGCAGGTGACTGGCCTGACAAAAGCGGTAATCAGAACCATGCACAAAAAATGGCATCACCAAAGGTTGAGGCTCATAAGCCGAGTGGATTACAAGTGATGAAATATAATTCAAACAGTAATGACTATCATCAATTCAAGGAGATCAACAATATACGCACTGTCTTTTGGGTTATGAGCAAGACTTCAGGTAATTCCGGTTCTCCCCTGTGCCATCCATCTGCTCATCATTTTTATTCAAATGGAGATAAGTTCTGGCACTCACAGCACACCCACTCAAACATACGTAACGGGAGCTTACGCGTCAATGGACTGACCGCTTCTTCAAGTTCAAATTACCCAAATTCCCTTGCAGTGGTGTCTCTGAGAACAACTGGCGATGTGTCCGCGAGTCGTTTGGGAAGGGACCGGAACCATGGAGGAAATTACAACTGGAACGGTCAATTTGGCGAAGTACTAATTTTCTCTGAGGCATTATCAGATGAGAATATCAAAAGAGTTGAGAATCATCTTCTAACAAAATGGAAGATCGAAAAGAAATCGAAGATTACATATGGAGCACCCCTTGCATATCTTTCTTTTGATAACCGTAACGGAAATCAAATTCCCAATGCTGCCAATTCTACCAAGCCTGCGAATACCAATGGAAATAACAAAGAAGTGGATGGGAAATTTGGAAAAGGGATCCAGTTCAGCGGAGACGACGCCATGAACTTCCCCTCAGGATTTGGGGATTTCAACCGCCACCAAACTTTCAGCATGGCCTTTTGGATAAAGCCCACATCCAAACTTGACCGTGCAGTGGTCGTGCGACGATCCAAAGCATGGACGGATGCGGCCAGCCGGGGCTTTGAATTTCTGATAGAGGATGGAAGACTATCCCCTGCACTGATTCATTTCTGGCCGGGTAATGCCATACGAGTACTATCCAAGCTTGAACTGCCTATTAACCAATGGACCCATGTGGGACTTACTTATGACGGATCAAGTCGTGCACAAGGACTTCTTCTTTTTGAAAATGGAAAACGGGCAGATGTGGAAATTGTTCGCGATCATTTGACCAGAGAAATCACCGGTGGGGGTGATCCTTTTATCGGCTTCGCTCAGAGGATGAGGGACCGTGGTTTCAAGAATGGAATACTCGATGAATTTTATCTTTTTGACCGAGTGCTCGAAGCTTCAGAAATCGCCATATTGTCCGGACTTGAAAAGCAAACAAATGTTGGCGAAAATATGGCTATTTTTGCCCATTCCGCACACCCCTCAGCAGTCCGTGCACGGGAACAACTCTATATGGCACGAAAAAGCTTTGGTGATCAAAGACAGCGTCTCACCGAGATTATGGTCATGAAGGAAATGCCTGGTGAGCGCGAAACTCATATTTTGGAACGTGGACATTATGAAAACCGCGGAAAGATTGTAAAACGGGAGACCCCAGAAGTTTTGACTCCATTCCCAAAAGGAGCTCCCAATAATAGAATGGGGTTGGCAAAGTGGCTGACCACTTCCGACCATCCACTGCTTGCACGTGTAACTGTTAACCGTTATTGGCAGATGATTTTCGGGCGGGGCTTGGTATCGACACCCGAAGATTTCGGTATGCAGGGGAAGCCAGCAACACACCCTGAATTACTCGATTGGCTGGCACGGGACTTCGTTTCTTCAGGCTGGAATTTACATCATTTACTAAAGAAAATGGTATTATCCCATACTTACAGACAGCAAAGTTGGATTTCTCAAAGTGCCAAAGATATTGATCCGGAAAATTTACTACTCAGCAGATCACCCGCCTACCGATTACCCGCAGAAATGATTCGCGACGGGTTACTGGCACACAGTAATCTACTTTATAAAAAAGTAGGCGGCAGCGGAGCCAAGCCTTACGACCTCAAGGTATCTTTCAAACCCATTAATCCTGATGGAGCACCAAATGTCTATCGTCGAAGTATGTATACCTATTGGAAAAGGACCGGACCGACTCCAGTAATGATGGCACTTGATGCATCAAAGAGAGATGTTTGTACCGTAAAAAGAGAAAGGACTGACTCACCTTCCCAATCATTAATATTGTTAAACGGCACGCAGTTTGTAGAAGCAGCCCGTGCCTTTGCCGATCAGTTGATTATCGAATATGGTACCGAAAATCCTGTAGGTCTTGTAAACTATGCCTTTCGAAAGCTTACCAGCAGATATCCGAAAGAAAAAGAGGCAATCATTCTGCTCCAGCTTCTCAGTGAACAAAAAGCCCAATTCAAAGATGCGAAAGAGACAGAAAAATTCCTTAAGGTTGGGTACTACAAAGCAAAATCCAAGGATCTTTCCTACTTGGCAGCAGTGAGCACTTTTGTTTCCGCACTTATGAATTTCGACGAGACCATTACCAAAAGATAGGCACTTTTTATGAATAGCAATACTCTTTGTAACGGTTACGACTCACCCATAGGAATCGACCGCAGGAACTTTCTTCAAAAGTTTGGTGGAGGTCTTGGAGGACTTGCACTCGCTGATATGCTACATGCGGAGTCAGGCAATGTTCTGCACCATCCAGCACAAGCAAAACGGGTCATTTATCTTTTTCAGTCTGGTGGACCCTCTCAAATTGATCTTTTTGATCACAAACCAAGATTAAAAGAGGAAACAGGCAAAGAGCTTCCCGATTCCGTACGCAAGGGGCAGAGACTGACGGGCATGTCCGGCAATCAAGCAAGCCTTCCATTGGTTGGTTCACCATTCAAATTCTCGCAACACGGACAAAGCGGACAATGGATAAGTGAGCTTCTGCCCAATACAGCAAAAGTAGCAGATGATATGTGCATAGTTAATTCGATGTACACGGAAGCAATCAATCACGGACCGGGAGTAACATTCATGCAAACAGGTTCTCAATTCCCTGGGCGCCCAAGTATGGGGGCATGGCTATCCTACGGATTAGGTTCAATGAATCAGAATCTGCCAAGTTTTGTGGTACTTAAAACCAAGGGAAAAGGTGGTCAGCCATTAGTTTCAAGACTCTGGGGAAGCGGATTTTTGCCTGGCAAACATGCTGGTACAAGATTCAGAGCGGACAAAGATGCGATTCTATACCTCAATAGTCCAGAAGGTGTGACCAAAGACGGACGGCGAAAAATGCTCGACCGACTCAAAGAGCTCCATGAAATTCAACTGGAAAAAACTGGTGATCCAGTTTTGGAAACCCGAATTGCTCAGTATGAGATGGGATACCGCATGCAAAGCTCCATCCCCGAGGTAACCGCTTTGGACAAGGAACCAGAATCGACTTTTAAATTGTACGGCGAAGAAGCTCGAAAACCCGGTACCTTTGCCGCCAACTGCTTACTTGCCCGCAGGCTGGCTGAAAAAGGCGTACGATTTATTCAATTATACCACCCGGGATGGGATCAGCACGGTGGACTACCCGGTGGAATTAAAAGGCAGTGCAAAGAAACCGATCAGGCATCCTACGCTTTGGTTCAGGATTTGAAGCAACGAGGTATGCTCAAAGATACCTTGGTTATATGGGGAGGTGAATTTGGGAGGACTAATTATTGTCAG
>JAYZJX010000053.1:0-26516 GCA_036164015.1 Verrucomicrobiota bacterium
CTTTCCAAGGTTAAGCCCGCCCCCTGGAAAGACGCTCCACTTGTTGAAAATCGTAGATCATTTCATTGGGTAACCGAAAAGATTTGTGGGATCGTTGAGTCCAAAACCCCAACTTGGTGGTGGTGGTGCTTTATTACTGCTCTTTGCATAGCAAGTTTCACAGGAATGGGTCTCGTTTATCTAGTTTCCACAGGTGTTGGGGTTTGGGGAAACAACAATCCAGTTAATTGGGGTTGGGCGATCGTAAATTTTGTTTTTTGGATTGGTATCGGTCATGCAGGAACATTAATTTCTGCAATCTTGTGCCTGCTAAAGCAGAAATGGAGAACATCTATCAATCGTGCATCAGAAGCAATGACCGTATTTGCCGTACTTTGTGCCGGAATCTTCCCACTGTTTCATGTCGGCAGAGTTTGGTTTGCTTGGTGGCTGTTTCCTTTACCGAACGCTAATGCTATTTGGCCGCAGTTTAGAAGCCCCCTTGAATGGGATGTTTTTGCCGTATCAACCTATGCAACGGTATCGATTCTGTTTTGGTACATGGGAATGATACCTGATTTGGCCGTAATTCGTGACCGTGCTAAGGAAACATGGAGGAAATACTTTTATGGCATTCTTTCTATGGGATGGAGGAATGCTAACAACCATTGGAGAAACTTTGAAATGGCTTACCTTCTTTTAGCAGGTCTTTCAACTCCTTTGGTATTGTCAGTTCATACCATCGTTTCCTTCGATTTTGCCGTAGCTAACCTTCCCGGATGGCACACAACTATCTTCCCTCCTTACTTCGTTGCAGGTGCTATTTTCTCTGGATTCGGAATGGTACTAACTTTGTTACTCCCAGTTCGAGCAATTTACGGGTTGCATGACCTCATTACCCAGAAGCATATCGATAACATTTGTAAAATTACTTTGGCAACTGGAAGCATGGTTGGATATGCATACTCAATGGAATTCTTCATTGCATGGTATGGAGCCAACTCATATGAAGGGTTCGCTTTTATAAACCGTGCATTTGGCAACTATTGGTGGTCATATTGGATCATGGTATCCTGCAATGTTATCTGCCCGCAGCTTTTCTGGTTTAAGAAAATTAGAGAAAATACTCCATTGGTTTGGATTATATCGATTTTCGTCAATGTTGGTATGTGGTTTGAAAGGTTTGTGATTGCAAACACGACGCTTTCCCGAGACTTCCTGCCTTCGAGTTGGGGATATTATTCACCTACAGTAGTTGATATCTTCACTTTTTTCGGAACTTTTGGATTTTTCTCCGTACTTTTCCTGCTTTTCCTTAGGTTTTTACCTCTAATGCCAATGGCAGAAGTTAAGTCTGTAATGCCACAAGCTGACCCCCATGGAGGCAAACACTAGCCTTCAAATGAGCAAGGTAATGGACATCAAGTTTGGCATCTCTGCGACTTTTAATTCAGCTAAGGATATTTTCGAGGCTGCAGGAAAAGTGCGCGAAAAAGGTTACACTAATTGGGAATGCTATACACCTATACCTATCCACGGACTTGATGGACAAATGGGATATTCTAGGTCCAAAGTTCCTTGTTTTACTTTGGCAGGTGGTGTAACTGGATTTTTTACCGGGATGCTTATTGTTTGGTTTATGAATTCCTATGATTATCCATTGATCGTTGGTGGTAAACCCTACTTCAGTCCCATTTTCCCTTTTCCTGTCTTTTACGAACTTACCATCCTTTTTGCCGCATTTGGAACTCTTTTTGGGATGTTCTTTCTTAATCGCTTACCAAGACACAACCATCCTGTCTTTGAACACAAAGCATTCGGAAGAACTGGAGATGACAAGTTTATGATCGTTATTGAAGTCGAAGATCCACTGTTTGACGATGAGGAGACAGAATCTTTTCTCAAGGAATTAGGAGGAAAGTCTGTTGGTGTAATAAAGGAACCCATTGAATAAATGAGGTATTTTGTTCCCATATTTCTGATTTTGGTTGTTACAGTTGTTACCATTATGGGTTTTCGCGGCGATTTCACTGAAAACACTCCGCTAGAAGTTTTCCCTGACATGGACCGACAGGCAAAGTATAAAGCCCAAACTCAAAACAATTTTTTTAGCGACAGCAAAGCAGACCGCTTACCCGTTTCAGGAACCGCGATACGCGGTACGGCACTTGATCTGAATAATGTTTTCGCCCAAGAACCCACTTTCCATGACACTGCATATAGAACCGGAAAAAATGATGATGGTTCTTGGGTAGTGACAATTCCGGAAGAAATTTCCGTTGACATGGCCCTCATGCGTCTTGGTAAAGAGAAGTATGATATCCATTGTGCAATTTGCCATGGAGATTATGGAAATGGTCTAGGAGTTGTTTCTGCATTCGGACTTGCACCTAGAAACCTTTCAGACGCATCCAACACTGGTACTTATCTTGAATCAGCAGGTGCATGGACTGATGGGCAATATTATCATGCAATAAGCATGGGTTCTGCTTCCGGAATCATGCTTGGTCTAAAAGATAAACTTTCTCCAAAAGAGCGTTGGGCGATTGTTCTTTATGTCAGAGCACTACAATCTTTCGTAAGTGAAGCCACTCTTGCTAATAGCGATCAAAAATAATGAGTGCAAAAGCTAAAGATGATAACTCAACAGGTTTCGACCTTCAGACTAAACTCCTTGGCGGAGCAGTTGTTGGACTCGGGGTTGGGCTAATTGGCCTATTTTACGGACTTTCATCAGGGGATAAAAGTCCTTTCCTTGGCTGGTTATGGGGCTCTTCTTTTTGGTTAAGTATCGCCATTGGTCTATTGATGTTGATTATGATATTTAGGGTATTTAACTCCCAATGGACTCCTGTAGTACGCCGCCAACAGGAACATGGACTGGCAGCCTTCCCGTGGTTGGGATTGTGCATCCTTCCTCTTTTGTTAGTCGGATGGTTAGGTGGGGAGCAGTCAGGAATCCTGTGGACATGGATAAACCCCGATGCAAAAACGCTTGAAGCCCAAAATATTACAACTGTTTCCGAGGATGTTCTTCACCAAAAGAAGGCTGGCTATTTAAATTTGGGATTTTTCACCATCAGGTTGATCGCATATTTCGGTATTTTCTGTGGACTCAGCTACTGGCTGCGTAAGGTATCCTTTACACAGGACACCGACGGTGATCCAAAATGGACTCACATGGGTATGAAAATCTCCGCAGTAGGGATACCGGCAGCTGCACTGGCTCTTACCTTTGGTGCATTCGATTTATTTATGAGTCTAGAATACCAATGGTTCTCGACCATGTATGGTGTATGGTATTTTGCTTCTGGAATAAGGTCAGCTTTGGCTGTGACTATTATAGCTTGCTTTTACCTCTCTTCCAAGAATCGTCCACTCGAAGGTATTTATAAGCAAGCTCACCAATACGACCTAGCCTGTCTATCGCTCGCTTTCACCGTATTTTGGGCATACATCAGTTTTTCTCAGTACTTTCTTATCTATAGTGCAAACATTCCCGAGGAAACATTCTGGTATGTCATTCGTGAAATTGACCCTAATACTGGTGAACAATCCGGATGGTTTTGGGTCAGCATGGGTCTAATATTCGGTCACTTCTTCTTCCCTTTTCTTTATCTATTGTTTTATCAAAATAAAATCAATGGACCCAGGCTTATCTTTATTGTTTCATGGATTCTTGTATTCCATCTTCTCGATCTTTACTGGAATATTATCCCTGGTCGTGAAATCAGACCAGGGGAATTTGTGAGTAATTACGAGGCTCGTTCAGTGTTCGGTACCCATTTAATATGGGGATTATTTAGCCTCATAGGCATCGGTTGTCTTTGTGTATGGAGTGTGCTTAAGAGTTTCACATCCAAGGCTGCTGAGGTCATTCCTATCCGTGATCCTCGAATCTTAGATTCCCTTCATCATCATGAGTGATTCTGAATTAAACAAAGCAGATGGTTGCGATGTATTTTTCTCATTGCTTATTGCTTTGGTTTTACTAGGCGGTTTTTTCATCTTTAAATCACTCGCAGAACCTGATGAACCTCTTGAAGTGGATCATAAAACTGAACAAATCAGAAAAGATAAGATTTCCGCCCACAAATCATCTAATGTAACCTATAAAGCTAAAATTGACACCTTCCACTCGGAAAATAATTCCACCTTGGAAAAAGCGATGAAAGGCGTAATTAATCAATACAATTCGAAGTGAAGAAATCTCCGGAACAACAAATCGACCAGTCCGCTAAATTTGCATTCTCTTTTTTTGTGGCTTCAGCTGGCTTATGGTTGCTTGCAGCTGCTCTTCTCGCATACATTGCCGCAGCAAAGCTAACTGATCCGCTTTTCTTAGCCTCTTGGGAAGTCTTTACTTACGGGAAGATCAAAATTTCACAAGCTAATGCATTTGTATATGGTTGGGGAGGTAACTCAATTTTTGCGGTAAGCCTTTGGATTATCGCTCGTTTGTCTCAATCACCCGTCCGTGGCACAGTTTTTCTCATTTTTGCTGGAGCAGTGTGGAACCTCGCCATAACTTTCGGGTTACTTGGAATATTAGATGGCCATATGTTAGGGCACGAACTACTAGAAATGCCCAAAGAAGTATGGCCAGCCCTTTTCGTTTCCTACCTTGTTATATCTTTTCTCATTTTCGTTACATTCAGGAGTCGTAGGCAGAAAGTTACGATTGCACCGCAATGGTTTATTATTGCCGCCTTAATTTGGTTTCCTTGCCTCTTTCTGTTTGCTTGGAGTGGATTGGAAATAAATCCTGGTCGCGGAACCCTCCAATCAATTCTATCCATGTGGTTCGGTCAGAATGTGATTTGGCTGTGGTTGACACCAGTTGCTCTAGGTTGTGCGTACTATATCATCCCTTCAGTTTTAAACCGGCCAATCGATAAATATTACTTAGCTATTTTCGGATTTTGGTGCATTGCAGCACTTGCTCCATGGTCGGTTGTTCACCATTTTGAAGGCGGTCCAGTGCCCATGTGGGTCCCCGCAATTGGTACCGTGATGAGTATAGCTATGGTTTTCCCTATTGCAGTTGCGTCTACTAATTTTCACTCAACTGCGTTTCAAGACATATCTAAAGTTTGGAATTATATTCCCCTTCGATTTGTAATATTTGGCACTTTGTCTTACACAATTTCAAGCTACATCGGGGTTATCTTTTCCTTACCCGCTGTCGCCAAACTTACCCAATTTTCCATCATCAATGAATTCCACTTCAATCAACGCGTTTACGGATTTTTCAGTATGATCATATTTGGGATTGTCTATCACATTCTTCCTCAAATTACTGGTCGTGAAATTGGAACTGCTGCCAAAAACTTTCATTTTTGGACATCCGCTTTTGGTGTTTTTGCAATACTCCTTGCTTACTTAATTGGTGGCTTAACCCACGGAGTATTAGCCCAACAACCATCCTTAGCATGGGTTACCGTAATCGAGTCCGTAAAACCATATTTCCTCATCACAGAATATGCTTTCGTAATTCTTGGATTCTCCCAACTCGTATTTGTTTTAAACCTTTGGAAAGTTCTAATTCCAAACCCTTTTTCATCCTGCGATACTAATGCAGAGCACAAAACTGCTTGATGAATAATATTTTCAAGTTCTCCTTTTATATTTTCCTAACCTTGGCTTTTGCTTGGTTAGCATTTGTTGTCGGTGCTAAAAACCAATATGGTGACCTTGAGCCTACCGCAGAATCTCTTGAAGAAGACGGTTCCATACCTGTAGATGCTGAATTGTTCCCCAAAGCTATGCCCGGCATTGCACAACTTGGTGCCAAAGACTATTTGTCATTAGGATGTGCCACATGCCATACGCAACAAGTAAGATCTGAAAAAGCAGGTTTTGATGTTGAAAGAGGGTGGGGGAAGAGACCATCCGTTCCTCGTGATTATGTATTACAAAATGAAGTACTATTGGGACATAACCGCGTAGGACCCGATTTAGCCAATGTTGGATTAAGGGAATATTCAAGCGAATGGCTACACCAACATCTTTTCATGCCCCAAAGTGTAGTTGAAGGTTCTATATGTCAGCCCACTCCTTTTCTTTACGAACAGGTAGAAGAACCCACTGACAAGACCATAGAAACCTCCATCGATGGTGAACCCATTTTTATTAAACCATCAATAAGGGCCGATCGATTGGTTGCTTACCTCGAAGCCTTGAAGCAAGATTACGAACTTCCTGAAATGGCTTTTATTGATACCCAAGATGAAGATGATTCTGAAAATGTTACACTCGCAGAAGAATCTACTACCAAAGAAGCTACAGTTGGTGTACCCACATGGCTTGCTGATCAAATCGCTTCTGGTAAAGAAATTTACTCTCAGGTAACTCCTGGTGGAGGAATGTGCGTTGCTTGTCACTTACCAAACGGTCTTGGTCAACCTGGAGCTTTTCCACCACTTGATCGCTCCGATTGGGTCCTTGGAGATAAGGAGCGTTTAATTAAGATTTCCATCCATGGACTTCAGGGTGAAGTTATTGTTAATGGAGAAAAGTATGTAGGTGTCATGCAAGGTTTTGGACAGCCTTTAGGATCCCCTTTAAATGATCAACAAATTGCAGATGTGCTGACATACATACGCAACGAATGGGGAAATTCTGTATCCGCAATCTCTCCAGAAGAGGTAAAAGCGGTACGTGATTCAGTAAAAGATCGTGAACTAACCTCAATGTGGACTGCTGCTGAATTGGAGAAAGATTCAAATTCCGATTAATATAATTTTATGAGTTTGGAAAAACAAAGTAGTGAAGAAATTCGTGCGGAGGGAATGAATGACGATGCACTAGTAGATGAACATGTGCGCCTTAACGAAATCAAACACGAACCCACCAAAGGCTTTTTACAAGCTCCTCTTATTTTTGTTTTCGTTTTCGGATGTCTTATTTTCGTTTGTTCCATTCAATTGGCTCATACAACCAACGATTTTCAACTTCATCCGCCCCAAGAAATAGTGGAATTGACTCCTGAAGAAAAAGAGGCATTGCGACTTGAGAGAAAAGTAAACTCTGGAGAAAAAGTTTTTGCACTGCGATGTGCTTCTTGCCACCAAAGTAACGGGCTTGGTATCACTGGTCAGTATCCTCCTTTAGCAGGATCAAAATGGGTAACATCCGATCCCGGTTTGATCACGAATATCATTCTTAAGGGATTAAAGGGAGAGATCGTTGTAAAGGGGGAAACATACGGAACTTCTGCTGCCGTTAATATGGCTGCTGTTCCAATCAATGATCGTGAGATAGCAAATGTAGTCACCTACGTAAGACAGGCTTGGGGTAACGAAGCCGGAGAAATTTTTGAAGATGAAGTTACTGCGATCCGCGCTGATTCTAGTAGCCAGCAAGATCAGTGGACTGGAGATCAGTTGATCACAATGTACCCTGAATCTTTTCCTGAGTAAGTGTCTTGACCCTTTCTTATTGAGAATTTCCACTCAATAAGTTTAACTTCAACTTTAGAGTGTGAAGTACTTATTTTATAAGTTGCAAATTTTTGCTTGGATAGTTTATCTAAGTACCGTCTCGTTTGCTGCACAAGAAAGGATTGAAGAATATTTTCCTCAACTTTCCAAAATACTCCTAGATTTAGCAGGGAATTCCCCACTTTTGTTAGAAAACAACCAATTGGTTAAAGAAGAGCTTGGGAATCAATTAGTTGCAGATTCTGCTCAAGGTCTAAAGCTTTCAGTCAACATCTCAGCTCAATCAATTCATGAAGATAGACCAGACCAATCTTTTTACCACAGATACAGAACATATGGTTCTATATACGCACGAAAACCATTATATCACTGGGGAGCCCTGCAAGCAGAAAGTGAGATCGCCTATCAAAGGACAGAGATTGCCAAGTTAAATTACCAACAGTCGATGGCAGATTTGAGCAATCAGGTAAGGTATTCTTACTTGGATTTGTTAGTGCTTCAGAAAAAAAAGCAAGCAAAGCAAGAATCTTTAGTCATACATCGAGAATCGCTGAATCGACAGATTAAACAAAACAAACTTGGAATAAGCTCCAATCTAGATGTCAGTGAATCAAATGCATCTTTTTTGGAGAATAAAATATTGCTCGCTGACTTAAATCAATCTCTTCACAACTCTATTAATCAGTTCAAAACAATCACTGGATGGAGAGGAAATCTGTCCCTTAAAGATCAGAATGAATCGTTTCAAAATTTTATTTCTTTAAAAAGATTTAAGAATGACCTTCCCACCATAGTTGCTGGTCTTTCATCTCAAACCATGGATCGCCTAGAAAAGGAAATTGAAATCGAAAAACACAAGATAAAAATAGCAGAAAGCCAATTAAAACCAAAACTGAATTTGGTTGGAGGGTTTTACCAAGACCAAGTCGCTCTGGCAAATAGTGATGCTAGCCTACTTAGAAATAATTTCGTGTTCGGAGTCGAAGCTAATTGGGCGATTTGGGATTCCTCAAAGAGTAAAGGTTTGAAAAGTGCTGCACTGGCAAAAAAGCGACGATTGGAATATGCTCTAGACCGAGAACTTAAAGAATTTCGAATCAATGTTGAAAACCTCAGGCAAAATCTATACTCCCTCGCTAACCGAATTGAAATGAGCACACAACTTCTCAATGTTGCCCAAAGTCGATTCAAAACAAGTAAGATAGAATTTGATGCAAAGAGAATTAGTGCCAATAGGTATTTGGAATCAAAAATCGCACTTGATAATGCAAGAATCAATCAATTGGACTCTGTATGCCAGTACCTTAAAACCCACGATCTTTATCTGAATGTGATTCGTAAAAATCCATGACAAACCAGCAAAAGTTTAAATTCAGTCCAAAGATATGGGGAGGACTTCTATTGATTGTAGTACTTGTAATTGTTTATCAGTTTGCAAAGAATCAATTCACTCGAAACGTAGTTACATCCGTGGTCCAAAAAGGAGACATTCGTGATTCAGTTAGCGGAAATGTAAGAGTACTCGCTGAACAAAGTTTTCAGCTTCGCTCCGAAACTCAGTCAAAACTGGAATTTGCCGCATTGATTCCTTTTGGAAAACCAATTCCCGTCGATAAAAACCAGACACTTTTCCTCATGAATACCGAAGATTTAGAGAGAAGTTTGGAGCAAAACCGAATTACTCAGTCTTTTCATAAAAAAAGACTTAAAAATGGATCTACAATTAGTCTGCAACTCGAATTGGAAGAAAAGAACTTAGAGTCATTTAAGACGCTGTCACAAGAAAACAGTAACGATATCTCCCCATTTGAATTGGAATCGAAGATCAATTTGGTCGAACGCTTAAGAAGACAGTACGAACTGGAAAAAATCAGTAATGAAGAAACGACCCAGTCCTTAAATCTGGAACGTAAACAAATTGAGCATGAATTAGAAAAACATAAAATAAGAAGTCCGATCCAAGGAACGCTTGTTTCCTCATCAGTGAAAGCAGGAGATACAATCTTTGCCGGTCAAGTTTTAGGTGAAATTCAGTCAGATCATCGAATCATTGAAGTGACTCTTAATGAAGAAGACTTTGCTGGTATTAATGAGGGCCAAAAAGTCGGTGTAACAATCTTTTCTTTCGGAAATAAAATTTTTGAAGGAGTGGTCAAACGGTTATCCGCCAATGTTGATCCAAAAACAGGTCGAAGAAAACTTTTTGTTAAACTTACAACCAGCGAAGACTTGCCAGTTGGATCATCTGGTAGAGCAGAAATTATAAAACAAGAAATTACAGGTACGACCATTATGCCTAGGAAGGCTTTACTAGGTAGTTCCGTTTTTATCGTAAAAGATGGGACAGTTTCACAAAAAAAGGTGGAAATAGGAGCCAAAAATTTGGAGTTTGTTGAAATAACAAAAGGCCTGAAACCAAAAGATATGGTTATTTCAGAAACTCCTCATCTCTTCTATGATGGTGAAAAGGTCAGTCCGACTATTTTGGAATAATTTCGATTTAAGCGAGTGAAATCTCTCAACTTTGAATTAGCATGGAGATTTGTGCTCGGAAAAAAACGAGCAATGACTATGAGTTTGCTTGGCATAGTTCTAGGTATTGCATTTTTTGTCATTACTCAGGCGCAAACTTCGGGATTTGAGGCTTTTTTTATTAGGACAATACTTGGTACCAATGGTGCAATTCGTATTTCTGATCGCTTCCAAGATATGCATGGAACAGTTCGTAGTTCTTCGGAGGATGGTAAGACTAGTTTCTTTTTTCATTCAAAAGAAGGTGCCCTTTACACCGAAGGTATTGAAAACCCCAAACTTCTAAAGGATGCCTTAGATCAGTTTACCGAAATTTCAGGCATTTCAGAAATTCTAGAAGGAAACGCGATCCTAAATGGGATATCAAGATCACAAACTGTTCAAATACATGGAATTGTGCCATCAAATCACATCATGGTATCAGATCTTGAAAAACAAATTATCCGAGGAGAGTTATCAGCTTTTGAATTAGATCCAATGACAATACTAATTGGAAACCGAGTAGCCCAACGCCTTATGTTACAAGTAGGAGATCGTGTGAATATTCAGGGACGAACAGGAAACCTTCAATTGCGTATTGCAGGTTTTTTTGAAACTGGAGTTAGTCAAATTGATAAAAATCGCGTGTATATTCATTTATCTACCGCTAAAGCTTTCATAGGGAAAAGGTTTTCAGGTTCCATATTTCAACTATCGATGTTCGATCCGTCTAAAGCACCAGAGATTGCTGCTCAAATACAGGAAACAACTGGTCACAGGACGGTGAGTTGGCAGGAAAGAGAACAGGTATGGCTTGATGTATTCAAAGCATTACGTGTGTCATCTGCAATTACGGTATCGAGTATTCTACTTCTCTCGGGCTTAGGCATATTCAATGTATTTGCTATTATGGTCATTGAGAAAACAAGAGATATTGCAATTTTAAGATCAATAGGATTTAAGCCCTCGGACACTTCATCTATCTTTTTATGGCAAGGCGTTATCATTCTTTTTTTTGGTATAATAGTCGGAGTTGCTCTTGGCATTTTATCAACTTACGGAATATCTCAAATCCCACTTCGAATCAGAGGTATCTTTTCGACCGATAGTTTCGTTGTGAATTGGGATTTGACCCATTATCTTTGGGCAATTGTAATTGCTACTGTTTTTGTAAGTATTGCCAGTTGGATTCCAGCAAGAAGGGCAGCAAGGATTGAACCGGCTAAAATCATCAGAGAAACGCTCTAATGGATAGCCCAACCAATGAATACAAGGAATTGTTGCGGGTGGAAAACCTGCGCCACTCATTTACAGAAGGCTCACAAAAAACTGAAGTTTTAAAGGGAGTTTCTTTACAAGTATGTGCGAGTGAAACCACAGCTATAGTCGGTCCATCAGGTTGCGGGAAAAGTACTTTACTTTACCTCTTGGGCTTATTGGACCGACCGGAAAGTGGTAAAATTTTCCTCAATAATTCCGAGGTTTCCAGCTCGACAGAGCAAACAAGAACTGCGTTACGCAACACTTCTATTGGCTTCATCTTTCAATTTCATTTTTTAATCAAAGAACTTACTGTACTTGAGAATGTTGCTTTACCCTTGAGAAAATTTGGAGCGGATGCGAAAGAATCAGAGGAAAGATCATTTGTCGTTCTTGAAAAGCTTGGTTTAGCTGAAAAAGCAGAACGCTTTGCTAATAAACTGTCAGGTGGAGAACAACAACGTGTTGCCATAGCTAGGGCAATGGTGAACTCACCCTCGTTAATCCTCGCGGACGAACCAACCGGGAATTTGGATACCGAAAACTCAGAAAATGTTTTCGGCGTCTTACAAGAGCTTGCAGAAATTGAGAATCTTGGCGTACTAATTGTAACTCATAATTCGGAACTTGCTGCAAAAACCAATAAACTAATCCAAATGAAAGACGGCTTGATTATCAAAGACGAATGACTTTGGTATTTTGAATAGTTTCATAAGCCAAATTAATTTTGGCTAATTCAGCATTCGCAAACTGCATAAATTCATCAGGTAAATTTTTGCTTTTAAGTTTATCCGGATGAAAATTTGCAACTTTTGAATGGTAGGCTTTCTTAAGTTCAGAATCAGAAGAATCCTTAGTGACCATTAAAATCTCATAAGCTTCCTCTAGTGAAATTTGACTTTCTGAATTTTCTTCCTGTGGTGGCTTGAAACCATGTTTAAACCAGGATTGGACGGTTCCAGGTTGCAGTTTAAATCTTTCCTCAGCCCTAAGGAGAAATCTAATTTGTAATTCATTCACATTCTTACCATTTGATTTGACGATTTCAAAGAGTCCGCCGACAAAAGACTGAGCGATGGTTTGCTCAAATCCAATCAATTTTGCGACTTCTTTGAAATCATCATCGATCGATCTTTTGCTGTTCTTTGCCTTACGAAAAACATTTTTGGCAAATTCCTTTGTTTTGTCATCCAAACCAAATCGATCCATTAGTAATTCGGTCATTGAAATTTCCTCGGAGGATATTCCGCCATCTGCTTTTGAAATCTTTGCGGCACAAGAAAAAAAATAAGCTAAATAAAGAATTCTTGCCTTTCTTTCATTCTGTGGAGTGGGGTCATCTTCGTCATACAAATGACCAATCGCAGCTCCAGCCAATGCACCAATCGGACCTCCAAACATGCCCACTCCGGTACCTATTAATTTCCCCCACCAGTTCATCTAGGATTTAATCCAAAATTCAAGACCAATGCCTCTTTACTTGTTTGTGAAAATATTTTGAACAAAACCAATTTATTATACTCTACGATATGGATCAGGGTTAGGACCAATAGGTCTTCCAGTATTCTGTATAACCTGCACGCAACGATCATCCCATAACTCAATCATATCCATATCTTTTGCATTAGTAATCTCTAACTCAGGCAAACCATGTTTCGCTAGCCATTCACGAATAGGGGGCACTGCTAACTCTGGATTTTGAGCACGAGCAGTAACTATCTTCACCCGATATCCCATCTCTAGCCAGACTTTTAGTCTTTTCATCATCATTGGTACTGGCTTACCGATATGTTCAAAACCTTTCCACGGTTCGGCCTCAGCTAGAGTGCCATCCAAATCAACACCAATCCATTGGGAAGACTCTGCCTCTTCGCCGAATTTGTTTTCATCTGTCATTGGTAACCCGTTTGTATGAGGGACTGAGACTTTAAGATGAACCCCAAATAGCTTTTGAAAAAATTTTCCGAACATAAGCGAAACATTGGTCATCTAAACTTGCACAGAGATTTTTTTCGAGCAAGATCAATAAATAAAATGTCTTTAACCCTAGCGGAAATATCAGAATATGTAACTATAAATGGTTTACCATGGCTTCTGCTTGCGTGGGTAAGCATCTATATTTTTAGACCTCTTGCTACCATCATTCATGAATTTGGTCATGCTATCCCTGCTGTAATCTTTACCCGTCAAACTGTTCAAATCAAAGTTGGGGCAGGGCAGGGCTCCTTCCATTTTAGTATTCAGTCAATTAAGATAGAGATATCACTTAAAAAAATGATATGTGGTTATACTGCTTTTCAGAATGTAAATCTTTCCAATTGTCAACTTACACTTATTTATGCCACTGGACCAATTTTCTCACTTATGGCATGCACGGTAGCTCTTTCGCTTATTTATACAATTAAATTTCACATTGCCTTGGATGCACTTTGGGTAGGGTGGGTTTGCAGTAATCTTCTTTGCTTGCTTAGAAATGTGCTTCCTTTGCAACTACAGGGACCAGAATCAGACGCGGTTCCCAGCGACGGGCTGCAAATAATAAGGATAATGAGGGGTAGAACTCCTACAGAATCCTAGACTGCTTATTTAAATTGCTGATCGTAAAGCTTTTGGTAAATTTCACAACTTTCGTAAATTACTTCATGCTTACCATCAGCAATGATCTGCCCCTGATCCATAACTAGGATTCGATCAGCCAAACGAATCGAACTGAAACGGTGTGCAATCATGATAGTTGTTTTTCCTTTGATAAGTTGCGTCATTGCCTCCTGAATAATTTCTTCATTTTCAGAATCAAGGGCTGAGGTTGCTTCATCCAATATTAAAATAGGAGCATTACGATAAAAGGCCCTTGCTAAGGCAAGACGCTGTAATTGACCACCAGAAACTCGGGTGGCTTGTTCTCCTAATCTTTCCTGAAATTTCATGGGGAATTTTTCGACAAATCCTAAGCAATTAGACATCTTAGCTGCTTCTCTTATGGTCATGTTCGTGTACTTTGACTCACCAATCTGGATATTTTCTTCAACAGAAACATCAAAGAGAAAAGGTTTTTGGGGTACCATCGAGATCGACTCCCTAAGATCAATTAAGGCAAACTTTTTAATATCAACTCCATCAAATCTAATAGACCCCTCAGTTGGGTCCTGGAAGCGGCAGAGCATATTGATCAAGGTTGACTTACCAGCTCCACTTGGTCCAACCAATGCAACAGTTTCTCCTGCTTTTACAAAAAAATCTACATTTCTTAAGGCAGAGATTTTTGTAGAATCTTGAGCAGGATCTTCATATGCAAAGGAAACAGCTTTAAATTGAATCCCATTATTAATTGCAGAAAGGTCCAAAGGTTCCTCTACATCAACTACTGTTTCATCCGCATATAAAATTTCGTTTAGACGTTGAAGAGAGGCCAAAGCTTCTTTAATTTTATTATTTATTCCACCAAGTTTTTTAATTGGGTCATAAGCCATATACAAAGCAGTAATAACAGGAACAACCGCATCCAAACCGACCGAAGTATGTGCAGCCTGAAAGATGGCGAATGATATACCCACAGCGGTCAATATTTCAATTAGAGGTGTCAATAGATGAGAGTACTTTACCACTTTCATCCTAGCTTTAAGAAATTCTTCAGATCTATGCTTAAAACGGCTCTCTTCTCTTTTCTCTAAATTAAAGGCCCTGACTTCTCTATAAGCTGATAAGTTCTCACTTAATACTGCAGTCATGCTACCCACCTTTTGCTGCATACCTAAAGCCCTTCTCATCAAAAGTTCACCAACTCTTCGGATAGGAAAGACACAAACAGGAACAACTACTAGACATAACAGAATAAAACTCATTCCCTCCCTTTGAACAGCCATTACTACAAGGGCAACTATTGCCCCTATGAAAATAATAGGCTGCCTTACAAGATCATTACTAACACCAAGGAGGGCAGTCTGTAATTGAGCCGTATCTGCAGTAATACGACTCAGTAAATCACCTTCCTGATTCTTTTGAAAAAAAGAAACAGGCAATTTTTGAAATTTTGCAAATACTTGAAGACGAATTTTCTCTAAAACCCGTAACCCGCAATAATTGATCAAATAACTATTACAATATCCGCTGATTCCACGAATTAAAAAAACCAAGGGAAACCATGAGATAAGGTAAAACAACTCAAAATTTGAAAGAGTAGGGGAGTTACTTTGATCGGGAAAAATTTTCGGAAATATCTGGTCGATCATGAAGGGAAGGCCGAAACCACTCGAAATACCGTAAACTAAACCACAAAAAAGTGCTCCCACAAATGGTATCCAATAGGGTCCCAAAAGTCTGAAGTACGGAAAAAAGCTCTTATAACCCAAGGATTTCTCCTTAATTTTATCTTCTTTTTTCATTTTCTACAAACCTTCCCGTAACTTTAGCCTGTTCAAGCAAGTAATTCGAACTTTTAAAAAGACTATTAAGCTGAGAATGATTCATCCTCCATTGCCAATTCCCGATCGCTTCTCCCGGGCAATTGAACCTTGCTTCCGAACCTAAGCTCAAAAGATCCTGAACAGAAACAATGACAAGAGGAGAGATTGTACGGTAGGCAAACCTAAGTAAGTCCCAAGAGGGGAATTCACCTGACACATTTAGGTATGAACGAAAGTTTCCGCGGATTTCTTCATCTGAGTGTTCATACCATCCACAGGTGGTATCATTATCATGGGTACCTAAGTAAAGAACCAAATTTTTAGCCAAGTTATGGGGAAGATATAAATTTTTTGGATCACCATCAAATGCGAATTGAAGGACAGCCATCCCAGGTAAACCAGCCTGATCCCTGAGATTACGAACCTCACTGGATATCAGCCCCAAATCTTCTGCTAAAAATGGACGATCAGGAAAAACCTTATTAATTTTGTCCCAAATTTTCATTCCCGGTCCTAGCTCCCAAGTTCCCTGCTTTGCATTTCCAGAACTTGGAATTGACCAATAGTCATTAAATGCACGGAAATGATCAATCCTAACGACATCAAAAATCTCTGTCTGAGATTTTAAACGATCGATCCACCAAGAGTATTCTTCTTTTTCATGTTCTACCCAATCATACAGCGGATTACCCCAAAACTGACCTTCCTTATTAAAATAATCAGGAGGTACGCCAGCTATATTTTCAAAAGTAGAATTTTTACGATGAATTTGAAAAAGGTTTTGATTCGACCAGACTTCAGAAGAATCAGCTGCAGCATAAATGGGTAAATCACCAAGAAGAGAAATTCCACGCTGATTAGCATAGCTTTTCATCTCAAGCCATTGTCCAAAAAATAAATACTGTAAAAAAAGGTGATAACTAACTTCATCATTATGATCAGCTAGAATCTCATCGAAATTTACCAAGTTTTTATACCTAGCGTTCCATAACCACCATGGTTCATTATTATTCGCAGATTTTAACGCCTGAAAACAGGCAAAAGTTTCTAACCACGAAAATCTATTCTTAAAATCCTCAAAAATACCATACTTGGCTTCAAGAATACTTTTATTGAGCTGGAAATTAGAAAAAGCAGTTCGAGCAACAGGATCAAATTCGTTATAAAGATATCCGTACTCGACATGTTTAATGCTTAAGTTTTGCAATCCAGACAAATCGGACGCCTTAAGTAAACCAAGATCAACCAATGTAGTCCAATCAATGAAATACGGATTACCAGCACTGGAACAAAATACCTGATAAGGTGAATCACCAAATCCAGTCGGACCAACTGGACAAGTTTGCCAATAGCGAAAGCCAGCACTTTCAAGAAAGTCAATAAATAGCCTAGATTCTTTACCGAGATTACCAATACCGAGATTACCAGGAAGAGCAGAAGGATGAAGAAGAACTCCGGCAGCACGACTATCCAACCAGCGAGGTAGGGAGTGCGAAATACCGTAATTAGACATAATGCATATTGTGCGAAATAATTATAATTTATTCTGCAAAACCCCATCTCTTGGTAAATGGATAATAAACCAAGAATGCTTTTCCAATAACTTCATTCTCGGGAACAAAACCCCAAGCTCGACCATCTAGGCTATCTGTAGAATTATCACCCATTGCGAAATAAGCTTTCTTACCAGTGGGATTATCATTTGATGAAGGAACTTGAAGTGTGGACATATTCTTCAATAGTCCTTCGGCTCTATATCCAGGATAAGCATCCTTAGCGACTGTACTTGCATCTTTAGCTAATTCTTGAGTTCTTTCCCAATTTCGATCAAAAGCTTTAATTCCAGAAAGCGGAGAATGATTACGATACAAAAGACCGGGAACACCTTTACGGACATCAGTTCCGTTGATAAATATGGATTCAGGTACTCTCATCTCAATAGTATCTCCCGGTTCTCCGACTAGTCTTTTAATATAGTACTTATCCTCACCAATTTGACTTACTATCTCGGTTCCAACCTTGCGATTAAATTCATCAATGGATCCAGTCCTAAAGACAGCTGGATCACCTGATTTTGGATGAACGAAATTATAACTGAAGCGATCTACAAAAAGAGCATCTCCAAGTAATATATCGAAGGCGATCAAAAGATCGCCTTTATTGAAATATTCGTCACTTAATTTCAAACGATTACTTGGAAATCCTTGATCCTGAGATATGACGAGTGGCAAATCCTGAAGATTGTCCACCCCTCCAAATCTTTTTGCCAATAGTTCGTCTAAATCAAATTCGGCAGGAACCCTAAGAATGTGTTCTTTTCCACCAACTTCGAAAACATATTCTCTGACAGTAGAAGGAAAAACAAAAAAACGTCCTTCAGGAAACTTTGATTCATCAAATCTAAAACTCATCTGTCCTTGTAATTTCAAAAAGAGTTCACCTGATGATTCTGCTTCAACCTTATAGTGAGAAGCTCCAAGCAATAATTTATCTATGCATCTACCAATAAAACCTGGTGTACTTTCTACAGTTTCATAGACATAAGGTTGCATGCCTGAAAAGGAAGGATACATCGAGTTCGTTGGAATTATAAATGGCTGAACAAAAAAACTACGTATACCAATTACAACAATAGCTGCGACCAAAAGCATCTCGATATTCTCAACCCACGATTTTTTGTGGTAATAAAAGTCTCCAGACTTTTGCAGTTGTATATCTAAAGCTTTCGCCTTCTCCTCGATCAATGGTCCAGATACACTCTTCTGCTTAAGGAGTCTTTCCAGCTCATCATTTGCGACATTAAGATTTCGTGCATCAACATCTTCAAGCAAATCCTTCCTAAAGTCATATACTTTTCGACCTAGCCTAAGTATTTCTTTAGCACCTTTTTTCTGTGATCGAGTTGCCTTAACAAAGGAATCCACCGGAACTTTTGTGTCATTCATATTTTTTCAGGATGTACTTTTAAGGATTTGAACAAAAGCTTCCTGCGGTATGTTTACGCTCCCAATTTGCTTCATTCTTTTCTTTCCCTCTTTCTGCTTCTCCAATAATTTTCTTTTTCTGGAAATATCTCCACCGTAACATTTTGCAGTTACATCTTTTCTTAGGGCACTAATCGTTTCTCTTGCAATAACTTTGCCACCAACTGATGCTTGCAAAGCAATTTTAAAAAGTTGCCGAGGAAGTATTTCCTTTAATTTGGCACATAGAACCCTGCCCTTACCCTCTGCCTTATCTTTGTGAACAATGGTAGAAAATGCGTCCACAGGTTCGCTATTAACTAAAATTTCCATGCGAACTAAAGAAGATTCGACATACTCGGCCATATCATAATCCATAGATCCATAACCATGTGTAATGCTCTTTAAACGATCGTTAAAATCGACAAGAATCTCATTTAGAGGTAAAGAACAAGTCATCATGACGCGCGTATCATCAATTGTTTCTGTATTGCTGCAATTGCCTCGCTTTTCAGTAATTAATGCAAGAACATCTCCAATGGATTGGTTTGGCGCATGAATTCTCGCCACAATCGTGGGTTCCTCCATCCTGTCAATGAGAGTGATGTCAGGTAGTTCAAGAGGATTATCGATTTCAATCATTTCCCCTGCAGTCATAAAGACGCGATAAATTACGCTTGGGTATGTTGATATCAAATCTAAATCATATTCTCTTCGCAGCCTTTCCTGTATGATCTCCATATGAAGTAAACCCAAAAAGCCGCACCTAAAACCAAATCCTAAGGCTACGGATGTCTCAGATTGGAATGTAAAGGCAGCGTCATTAAGTCTTAGTTTCCCAACGCTTTTCTTCAATTTTTCATAATCGGATGTGTCCAATGGATAAAGTCCACTAAATACCATGGGGCGTACTTCTTTGTATCCCGGCAGCATTTCTTCAGCAGGATTTTCAGAAATCGTCAAAGTATCCCCAATTTTAATTTCAGCTACATCTCTAATTCCAGTAACCACATAGCCAACCTCCCCTTCTTTCAATGATTCCATTGGAACTTGCTCTGGGCAAAATTTTCCGATTTCCTTAATCTGAGTTTTCCTCTGATCGCTCATGAGCAAAATGCTTTTGTTAAGCTTGAATTCCCCAGAAAACACTCTCACATAGCAGATAACTCCTTTGAAAGGATCGAATTGGTTATCGAAAACTAGTGCTCTTGCCTCCGAGAATTCAGTCCAGCGCGGAGCAGGTAAACGGTGAACAACGGCTTCCAGAATTTCTTCTACACCAATACCAGATTTACCACTCGCATGAATTGCTTCTTCAGCAGGGATTGCCAAAGTATCTTCAATTTGTCTTGAGACACGATCAATGTCGGCTGAAGGTAAATCAACTTTATTGATTACAGGAATAATCTCCAACCCCTGTTCATCGGCCAACTGTGCATTAGCCAAAGTTTGTGCTTCCACCCCTTGAGAAGCATCAATTAACAATAGTGCACCTTCACAGGCGGCAAGACTTCTGGAAACTTCATAAGAAAAATCCACATGACCAGGCGTATCTATCAAATTAAATAAATACTCGTGACCATTTTTTGCTGAGTAGTTCATAGATACTGGATGACATTTAATTGTAATGCCTCTTTCACGCTCCAAATCCATGGAATCAAGTAACTGTTCTTTCATTTCTCTCGCCATCACCGTACGAGTACGCTCAAGCAATCGATCTGACAAGGTAGTCTTGCCATGATCGACATGGGCGATGATGCAAAAATTTCTGATCTTGTTCGTTTCCACCATTAAATAGTTGACCACTTATATTTTCCTCTCGAAAAAGGAAAAGGAAAAATTAAAGCGGGATACCTTTCTCACATATTTATTGATAATGGACAAGAATCTACTTCAAGGAGTTTATACAGCTCTCATAACACCCATGAAAGATGGAGAGGTCTCTTTTGGAGACCTTGAAAACCTTATTAACAGGCAAATTGCTGGCAAAGTTTCGGGTTTGGTTCCGTGCGGAACTACCGGGGAGTCCCCCACCCTATCAAAAGACGAGCACTTGGAAGTAATAAGGAAAACCATTGAAATTGCTCGAGGAAAAGTACCAATCATTGCAGGTACTGGAGCAAATTCAACTAAAGAAGCTCTCTTTTTGACTAAAGAAGCTGATAAATCAGGTGCTGATGCTTTTCTTATTGTTGCTCCATATTACAATAAGCCATCACAGGAGGGTTTGTTTGAACATTTTTCGAAAATAGCTGAGCAAACAGAAAAACCTATTGTATTGTATTCAATACCATCTAGGTGCGGAATTGAAATTTCAACAGAAACCGTAAAAAGATTACGGGATAAGTTTCCGCATATCTGTGCTCTTAAGGAGGCAGGCGGACGGTCAAGCAAGGTTTCTGAGACCATTACTGCCTTGGACTCGGATTTCACGGTTTTGTCTGGTGATGACGGACTTACTCTTCCTTTTATAGCATGTGGGGCCAAAGGAGTAGTGAGTGTAGCCTCGAATCTTATCCCTGAAACGGTTGGACTTCTCGTATCAGAGGCACTAAATGGTTGCTTTCGGGAGGCTCAAAAAATTCATCTTGAGAACTATCAATTCTTCGTCGACATCTTTTGCGAACCCAATCCTGTTCCAATTAAGACGATCATGCATTGCAATGGTCTTATCTCATCTCCTGAAGTAAGACTGCCCCTTAGTTCTCCTTCACCTTCCAATAAGGAATTATTAAATCAGATTGCACAAAGTTTGTAGAGCCTAATTCATATATGAAAAATAATATTTTATTATGTGGTGCAAAAGGAAGGATGGGGCAAGCCATCACAAAAATTGCTTCTGATCATGAATGTGAAATCATTGCACCTATTGATCAAGGTGACGACCCCGAAGCTCAAATAGATAATTGTGATGTGGTCATCGATTTTTCTTTAGCAGATGCCACCCTGCCTCTAGCTAAGGTTGCTGCCAAAGCAGGAAAACCAATGGTTATTGGAACAACCGGACATGAAAAATCTGTTAAGAAAGAAATTATAAAAACTATGGCAAGCATACCGGTAGTATGGGCCGGTAATTTCTCTACTGGAGTTAATCTTTTGTTTTATCTTACACAAGAAGTTTCAAGGATACTTGACAGCAAAAGTAATTTTGATCCCGAAGTCATTGAAATGCATCATAGACTCAAAAAAGATGCACCTAGTGGAACAGCAGATCGACTACTAGAAATCATTAAAAATTCCAGAAACGCAAAAGATTCCGATATTTGTCACGGAAGGAGCGGGTTTCCTGGAGAACGAGAGCAGGGAGAAATAGGATCACATGCTATCCGAGGGGGAGATATAGTTGGCGAGCATACGGTTATATACGCAGGGATTGGAGAAAGAATAGAACTTACCCATAGGGCAACTGATCGAATAATTTTTGCTGCTGGCGCCTTACGAGCATCAAATTGGGTCATTAAACAAAAACCGGGACTGTACTCCATGCAGAATGTCCTTGGATTACAATAATAACTAATGATAGCCTTTATTCATGGTAAATTAATAGAATGCCAGCTCACACTTGCTATTTTAGAAGTAAACGGGATTGGCTATGAAGTTCATGTGCCGTTAACAACAGTTGAAAGACTCCCTTCATTGGGAGAAACAGTTAAACTTTTCACACATGCGACATACCGTGAAGATTCTCAGACGCTTTATGGTTTCATTGATCGTGAATCAAGAGACTTTTTTCGAATGATCGTGGACAAAGTCTCAGGAATTGGTCCCAAAATTGCATTAAACTTACTAGGTTCCCTATCGCTACCTACACTGAAGGTTTCAATTGCAAACGGTGATGTCGGCATGCTCTCAAAAGCTCAAGGCTTGGGTAAAAAGACAGCGGAGCGTATCGTGGTTGAATTAAAAGACAAAGTTTTACCTGAGGAATTGACTGTGCAAAATACTGCGGTACCCGCTGGTCCTGATTCTAAGGAAAGCCCTATTACTACACAAAACCTTACAAACTACCAAGATGCAGTTTCAGCTCTTTTGACACTTGGTTACAAGGCGACTGATGCAGATCAAGCCATTAGGCGAGCATCTAAAAGTATGGATAAAAATGCTTCTACTGAAGAACTCATTCGCATAGCTCTATCAAAATAATCAATTTACTTATAACTTTTCTTTAAGGTAGCTTTGTAAGTAGTTAGTGCCAGCTATCACAGCATCTCTTAAGTCACTGCCACTCCCATAAAAATGGGCAATCGCACTTGCAAGACGACAGCCCGTACCCCTGATTGAAGTTCCACCATTAAGTTTTTTTCTCTTTAACACAATTGGGTCATCGAGATTTTCTTTTTCAACAAAAACATCGACACATTCATCTCCCTCCAAGTGCCCCCCCTTCAGTAGGACTGCTTTAGATGCCCATTGCAAACAATCCTTGGCAATTTGTGTGAGATCCATTTGGTGATTTTCTTCTAATCCCAAAATCAAACGGGCTTCACTCAAATTGGGAGTGATCAAGTCAGTCAAAGGAAAAAGCAAGTTTTTCATTGCATCAAGAGTTGCATGTGAGGACAAAGCTACCCCAGACGAACTGGAAAGAACCGGGTCAAATATTAGTTTGTAAGAAAGATCTGCAGAAAAAAATTCACTTACGGTCACTACAGCTTCAACATTTGGAAGCATTCCTACCTTAACAACTTGATCAGAATTAGACGAAATTACATCGAGTTGTGATTTTATGTTCTGACCTGGGATTGCTAAAGAATCATCAAAACGCTGATCATTTTGAGATGTGACTGAAGTAACGACAACATTCGCATTTGAGCCAAGCTCATGTAGCGTCTCGAAGTCAGCAAAAAGACCAGCACCACAACTTCCGTCAGAACCTCCAATCAAGAGTATTTTGGGCATGGAATAATGTTAAATGATAAGAGGCATACTCTCAGAGTTCCAGCGAAGCATGCCTCCTTCTAGATTGTAAATTTTTTTATAACCTAGTTCCATTAATACCCGACAAGCATCGAAACTTCTTACCCCTGCTTTGCAGTAAACTACAATATTTTCAGAGAGCTCATCTGGCAGAGCATCTGCAACTGTGGAATCAAAAAAATCACCCAATGGAATATGCAGCGAAGGTTGAATATGCTCTATATCTCTTTCCCAAGATTCTCTCACATCAATAACATTAATGTGTGGATTAGAATTATACATCTCGAGAAAATCTCTTGGTGACAGTTCAATGATCTCGGGTACTTCTGAATGTTCACTGTGATTACAAAAAGTTAGGGGATCCATTTCTTCAATTACTTCAATCTCTTGGTTTTTTTTAACAGGAGATAATTTAAGCTCATTAAATTTTTGCCCAAGTGCGTCAAAAAGCAAAACCCTGCCACTCATTACCTCTCCGATTCCAGTGATTATTTTGATAGCCTCGAGTGCTTGCATCGAACCTATGATCCCAGGAAGTACCCCAAGAACGCCAGCCTCTTCGCAGGGAGGTAAAGCTTCAGCACTGGGAGGATTAGGAAATAGACATCGGTAAGTCGGACCATTCTTGAAATTAAAGACGCTCAATTGTCCGCTAAATTTAAAAATTGCTCCGAAAACTAAAGGTTTATTAAGAATAACGCACGCATCATTTACTAAGTATCGGGTTTCAAAATTATCACTTCCGTCAACTACCACATCATACATGTCGAAGATCTTAGTAATGTTTTGCTGCTTTAATCTTTGGCAGTGAGGTTCGATGACAACATTAGGGTTATGTTGAGCCAGTTTTTTGGCTGCAGTTTCAGCTTTGCTCTTACCAAGATCATCTGCAAAGTATAAGGTTTGGCGTTGAAGATTCGACATTTCCACAACATCATCATCAATGATGCCAACCCTGCCAACTCCTGCCGAAACAAGATATTGAAGTGCAGGACAACCCAAACCACCGGCACCAACTACTAAAACAGATGAAGACTTGAGTGTTTGCTGGGCCGCTATCCCAAAGCCATCAAGTATCAAATGCCTTTGATAAAATTCTTTATCCTTAGTGTTTAATGACTTCACTTACCAAGCTTTGCTTTCGGTTTACTGAATTTTCTTTGATTAAATTAGAAGAATATAGATTATCGTAAGAAACATCCCAATCTTTCCATACGACATCATATCCTGCATTTTTAAGGTAAGAACTGACCTCTGAAACTGAGCGTTCATCAGAAATCTCAAACTGCTCCAGACTATCATCCTCTCCATAACCACCTGGATTTGTTTTGGAACCAGCACTCATGGAAGTTACACCGAGGGGTAGCAAATGATTTCTCAGTTCGGAACTTTCACGCGTGGAAATACTGATTTCTAATTCGTGATTAAATATCCTGAATGCACATATAAGTTGAACTAGATCTCTATCGTTGAGGGTTATTTTCGGAGAGATTTCACCTTCACATGGTCGAAGTCTTGGGAATGACATAGAAAATTGTGTCATCCAATATTTTTTTTGCAAATAATCCATATGATGTGCTGCAAAAAAAGCATCCGTGCGCCAATCCTTAGTTAAACCAAACAGGCAACCGAGCCCAATTTTATGTACTCCTGCATTACCTAATCTGTCCGGAGTGGCCAATCTCCACTCAAAGTTTCTTTTTTTACCTTTTTTGTGATGCTCAGCGTAGCTATCTTTATTGTAAGTTTCTTGATACACCAAGACACCATGGAGTCCATTGGACTTTAGAATCTCATATTCCTTTTGCTCTAATGGTTGCACCTCAATAGATAAGTTATTAAAGTAAGGTCGTAAAGTACGCAAAGATCTGCTTATGTAGTTGAGGCCCACTTTTTTTGTAGACTCACCAGTCACAAGCAAAATGTGATCAAAACCCATTTTCCTCAGCAAACCTGCTTCTCTTAATAATTCAGCCTCATTTAGAGTTTTACGAATAACATTATTACCCAGGCTAAAACCGCAATAATCACATACATTATTACATTCATTTGAGAGATAAAGTGGGGCAAATAATCTCATGGCTTTCCCAAACCTTTTTTCAGTTAGCGAATGACTGAGGCGGGCAATGGGCTCAAGATATTCAGATGATGCTAAAGGCGAGACTAATGCAATAAAATCGTCAATGCCCCCGCGCCCTTCACGATTAATCGCATCAGTAATCTTTTCTTTGGTTACATCTTGAATCCTACAAGTTAGCGAATCCCAACAAAGAAGATTATAATGGTTTGAATATGTAGTCACTGATTCAGCGTTATGACAAAAAACCCGTAAGAGGAGATGTAGGCTGGGCCTTAGATGACTCCACTCCAATACCTGCCAATAAAGCACTGCGACCTGCCCTAACTGCATCTTTAAAAGCAGTTGCCATTCTTAAAGGATCATCTGAGACAGCTAAAGCAGTATTTACAAGAACAGCTGATGCCCCCATCTCCATCGCCTCGGCAGCATGAGAAGGACGACCAATGCCCGCATCTATAATTACCGGAAGTGAAGCTTGCTCAAGAATAATTCTAATAAATTCACGGCTGTCCAATCCACGATTACTGCCAATGGCAGAACCAAGTGGCATTACTGCAGCAGCACCTGCGTCTTCCAGTTTCTTACACAAAACTGGGTCCGCGTGGCAATAAGGCAAAATTATGAAACCATCTTTTGCTAACTCTTCGGTCGCTTTGAGTGTTTCCACAGGGTCTGGCATGAGATATTTGGGATCTGGATGAATTTCCAACTTCAGCCAATTTGTCTTTAGTGCTTCTCTTGCCATTTGTGCAACGAAAATAGCCTCCTTTGCATCTCTCACACCTGAGGTATTAGGTAGCAAACGTACATTCGTCCTTTGAATGTAGGGCAGAATGGAGTCACGGGATTCTTCTTTAGGGTTTGCCCTCTTCATCGCAACTGTCACCATTTCAGTCCCCGAATATTCTATTACTTGGCCCAAAGTCTCGCCAGATGAAAACTTGCCTGTGCCAACAAACAA
>JAYZJX010000054.1:0-21852 GCA_036164015.1 Verrucomicrobiota bacterium
GGCACCTTTACATTCGTAAGTGGAATTGTTTTTTATTATTGCTTTACTGTTTCTTACATCATTTATGGATTCTTGATTAAAAATGCCTTCCCAAAGTGGATGCTTTATTTAGGAACAAGCACCACTCTTTTGGCTATGGTAACAGCCGGTAGTCGGGCAGTTATTGCTGAGTCACTACAGGTAGTTGCCTGCTTCGCTTTTTTAGCATATTACAAACCAAATGAGTTTGGTAGAATTACCGCATCAGTATTTGGCTTTTCAACACTGGCTTTAATACTCTATTCGCAAGTTGACCTTTTCAAGGAAGGCCTTGTATTTCTTAGTTTAAGGTTTGAAGAAGCAGCTAATGTAGAGGGAACTCCTATCGAAGCTTATTTCAATCGATACTATCAAATTATTACCGCACCATATCATTACAGTTTCTTCATTGATCTTTTTGGTAATGGTCTCGGAAGTGCAACTCGTGCTGGTTCAATGCTGGGAGGAACCTATGGCTTTGCCGAAAATTCTTGGGCACGAGCTATAACAGAAAACGGAGTTATTATTGGTTCAATGTTTCTTGTATGGCGAATTTGGGTAACAAAAGACTTGCTTGGATGTTGTATTCAATCTGTCAAAAAAGGAAACTACCTTGCAATTTTTCTTTTCGGTGCAGCCGCTCCAGTTTTACTCTTTGGGTTACTCGGACAACCAACTAACCTGGGATTTGCAACCTTTGGTAGTGGCTTATGTCTTGCCGCAGCTATTTCCAGAAAAAGCTAATGTTGCCTGAAACCAAAGTCTTGCTAGTAACAAATTACAGAGAAGATTATCAACACAGCATGCTAAAGTTTGGTGAAATTTTAGTTAACAAAAATAATGCAGGCCGAAATTTGAATATCCAAGAAATATACCCCTCTGCAGTTTTGGGGAAATGGAAGTTTTGGGGGAAATTTTCAAAGTGGTCAGGATACATCGACAAATTCTTTTTTTTTCGTAAAAGACTTATCGAGTACTTAAATAACGAAGAACGAAATATTAATTTGGTTCATATTGCTGATCACTCCAACTCTCCATACCTGAAATCAATCAAAAAGGTATCCAAAGCAAAACGATTACTTACCTGTCATGATTTGATAGCAGTTCGTGCATCTTTAGGAGAATTCTCTTCCGCCCCAAAAACTTCCTCAAGAGGAAAAAAACTACAATCATGGATTCTTAGTTCGATTACAGATGCCGATTTCTATGCGTGTGATTCAAATCAAACAAAAGAGGACCTTAATAGGATTGCTGCTTATTCTAATAAAAACTCAAAAGTAATTCACTTAGGCACTGAGTTTTCATCCCAAAACTCTGATTCTTCAATATACCCTAAGACTGGTCTTTCATTCGATCCATCTACTACCCGCTTCATCTTACATGTTGGAAGTGCAGCTTGGTATAAGAATCGTAAAGCAGTCTTAAGAGCTTTTATGAATGTCAAAGAGCATAAAAAAAATAGGGATCTCAAGTTGATTCTAGTTGGACCATCTCCACAATCTCATGAAATAGATTTTGAAATCAAGAAATGGATAGATTCTGATGCTGACAATTTAATATCGCTTCAAAATGTGTCCGAACATTTATTACATTCCCTTTACACGCACGCAGAAACCTTAGTTTTCCCATCCTTTATAGAGGGGTTTGGCTGGCCTCCACTTGAAGCTGCAAGTTTAGGGTGTCCGGTTATTACCACCAAAACTGGAGCGATTCATGACCTACTTGGTGAACATGCAAAATATGTGGACCCGAACTGTCAGGAATCCATTAACATTTCTATTGGTGAGGTATTAGAGAACAGACAAAGAAAAAAACATGTTGTTACTTTACCGAGTAACCAAGAATTCAGAGAAAACTATTATTCACTTTATAAGAATTTGCATTACTGAAAGTTTAATTTCCTTACATGCTTTTGTTTAGTTCACCGCTTCACAGTTTAAGAAAAACTTTTGCATTCCGGTTATTAATTAAAAGTCGATGGAACAAGCCACGCTTATTCCATCTTGGCTTTAAGCATAAAGTTGCTCTCAGACCTTTCACGCATACATCAATCTTCTTAGGGAGAAACAAGTTAGAACCAGGCATAAGATCCTTGATCCTCAAAATTTGCAAAGAGCTAACTCAAGACAAAAAAGATCATTTCTTCTTTGATGTAGGGGCAAACATCGGTCTTTACACATGGGAGGTCGCGAAAATCTGCCCAGATCTTAAAATTATGGTCTTTGAACCGGACCCCAATAACATCGAACTTTTACAAATCACCAACGGTCTAACCGGATCAGATAGAATAAAACTTTGTTCTTTTGCCTTAAGTAATAAGTGTCAGGAGACCGCTTTTGAACAAGACTACCTTACTTCTGCGACCGGCAGTATTGCTACCGGTAATCAATCTTGGATTGAAAAATATCTTAATGGAACCCCAAATAAGATTAAGATTCAAACAAGAACATTAGATCAAATAGTAGAAGAAGAAAAATGTCCTATTCTAATCAAAATCGATGTCGAGGGCCACGAAAATGAAGTACTGGAAGGTGGTATACGAACAATTAGAGAATCTAAACCGCTATTGATCATCGAATCTTTCCCACCAAAACAAGCAAAATTAATAATGGCCTTAAGAGAGATAGGGTATAAAATAAATGATGCTGATAAGATGTCTGCCGTTCAAGATAATACGGTTAATTTATTCGCCTGGCATCCTCAAGGACCGCTTGAAGACGCTGCCGTACAAAAAATAATTGCTTCATGAGTAAAATTGAGAAAGTACCAGTCTCTTTGTTAATTCCATGCAAAAATGAAGAAAACAACATTGCCAGATGCATTCAATCAGTTCAATGGGTGGATGAGATTTTTGTGGTTGATTCAGAAAGCTCTGACAAAACAATTGAAATTGCGGAAAGTCTTGGAGCAAAAGTTGTGCAATTTAAGTACGAGGGAGGATGGCCTAAAAAAAAGAATTGGGCATTGGAAAACCTTCCTTTCACTAACGAGTGGGTATTAATTTTAGATGCCGATGAATGCCTGCCTCCAAAGGCACAGAATGAAATTGAAGAGATTGTTTCGAATACACATGAAAAACACTCTGGTTATTGGATAAATCGTAGATACTTTTTTTTAGGGAAACCCCTAAAGCATGCCTACTTCCCGAACTGGAATCTCCGTCTTTTTAAACATAAGCTTGGTCGATATGAAAAAATAACTGACCTCTCAACGAACAGCGGTGATCATGAAATTCATGAACATGTAGTGGTTCAGGGATCATCTGGAAAACTGAATTCTATTATGGATCATCATGCGTTTCCCACTATCGAAAGTTTTGTAGAAAAACATAACCGATACTCCAACTGGGAAGCTGTGGTAGAAAGTTCAACTACGGATGATGAATCTTCCTTACAACACGATGGGGTAAGAGGTAAGCGAAAATTAAGAAGAATCTTTCGTAAATTACCATTCAGGCCAACTCTTCGTTTTCTTTATGTTTTTCTTTGGCAGAGAGGTATTTTGGACGGATGGCGAGGATATGTATTTTCAAGGTTGCATGCTCAATATGAATACTTATCTGCTGCAAAAGCTAAAGCGATTTTAAGATCTCGAAAATAAACGGGGTAAATCTCGGCTTGATTTTGATAACTTTTTACCATTTTCCCCAAGTAACAATTCACAATGATAAAAATCTGGTCGTTGCCATCCCAATGAATCGAAAAGTAAGCATTGGCGGGCACTTGATAACAGCAAATCTTCACCTCGTACAATCTCTGTAATTTCCATGTGGTAATCATCTACAACCGTTGCCAATTCATATGCGGCAACACCATCTTTTCGCCAGACTAAGAAGTCGGACAAATCAGTTCCAACATGAAACGATTGTTCGGCTTTTTTTATGTCCAAAAATTCTATACGCTCACCCCAATTTGTACAAAAACGCCAATTTGTACTTTTCAAATCATTACTAAAATTCCAATTACCCGACTGTGGGCGAAAGTTTTGGGGAAAAAGATATTCTGTTCCACGCGAATTCAATAGACCATATGCCATAATTTCTTTTCGAGATTTGTTGCATGGATAGACATATCCCTTTTCGTACAATTTCTGCAGGATTTCGAAATAAAAATGTGCCCTTTTACTTTGCTCATAAGGTCCGTACATCCCTCCCACATCAGGACCTTCGTCCCATTCCAATCCCATTCCCTTTATATCCTCAAGACAAGCAGAAGCATATTCTTCAGTGCAACGATTAGGATCTAAGTCATCCATACGGAAAATAATTCTTCCTTTATTTGCACGCGATCTATCAGTTACGGTACGGAATGTTTGAACATGCCCTTCATGCAAAAACCCTGAGGGTGTTGGTGCTAACCTGCCCCGGTATTGTTTGTGTGCTTTCTCCTCGCCCATTATACAAAAGTAAGATTTAAACAAAGTTATATAATACTTGAAGAAGAAATTTCTTCGACACTACATTTAGAATGAATTTTAAAGAATTGGGCTTGTGTCCCCCCTTATTAAAAGCAATCGAAGAGATGGGTTATAATGAACCCACTCCGATTCAAGAAATGTCAATTCCTCCAATCCTAGATGGACGAGACTTAGTAGGCTCAGCACAAACGGGAACCGGGAAAACAGCTGCTTTTGCCCTACCCTGCATACATCGACTTGGAAAGCATGGAACATGTCGTGCACTTGCTTTGGCTCCAACACGAGAACTTGCCATTCAAATTGAAGAGAATTTCAACAAATATGGAAAATTTCTAGATCTTCGCATGGCCCTGCTATACGGAGGAGTGAAATACGGTAAACAGCTAGAGCAACTTGGCAATCAACCCGATATAATTGTTGCCACTCCTGGAAGGTTGTTGGACCATATTAGTCAAAAGAACCTAAGTCTTAATAAAATCGAGATTCTTATTCTTGATGAAGTCGATAGGATGCTTGATATGGGTTTTGTTGAAGATGTAACTCGAATTATTCAGAAAACTCCAAGATCAAGACAGACTTTATTTTTCTCTGCGACCATCCCAGATTCTGTCAGTAGATTATCAAAATGGGCCTTAAGGAACCCTGCGGAAGCAAAGATTGATATTAAAATCTCAGCAGCTGATACTGTAAGCCATGCATTATATCCAGTCCCTGCCATACAGAAGTTCGACCTTTTGATTGCATTAATAAATAAAATTAAGTTTGAGAACTTAATTATCTTTTTTCAAACCAGAAGAGGTACAGACAAAATTAGTAGATGGCTTACCGAACATGGAGAAACCGTCCGTGTCCTCCACTCAGACCTCAAACAAAGAGATCGTTCAAAAGCACTTGATGAATTTAAAAATGGGGAGGTTAAAATACTCTGTGCTACTGATGTTGCATCTCGTGGCTTGGATATTTCAAATGTTACTCATGTAATTAATTACGATGTACCTCAACATTCTGAAGACTATGTCCACAGGATTGGACGTACTGGTAGAGCTCGAAGCGAAGGAGAAGCATTTACACTTTGCAAGCCCGAAGAGTTATCTTTGGTAGATTCAATAGAAAAACTGTTAGGAAATTCTTTGCCTCGAAAATTTTTGGATGAATTTAGCTATCGAGATGATCCATCTGCCTTAGCACCAGTATCACCAGCGGTGTCAAAGAAAAGAAATAGAGGGTTTGGAAAACAAGTTTCTTTCGGAGGTCGTAGAAGAAGATAAATTTAAACAAACTTAACTGATTAGTTATTAGCGTGAATTTTGATCAGTTGAAATATCATGGACTGTCGTAGTCCTGATCCTTTCAACATTTGCCGGTTTATCCAAAATTGCTCTTAATGGAACAGAAACAACCTGCGTACATGAAAGTTGTGTAAGCATTAAACCAACCACAATTAGTAACTTGCACATTACTATACCAGATACTAAATCCTTTAATTAAGCAATATCCTTTTAATGTGACGCCCAATAAAGTTTAATCTAATTCCATATATCTACCTGGGCATTTTTATGTTACAAAACTGATTTCATGTTGTATTTATTACCAATAGTTGCCGCATTAATAGGTTGGATAACAAATTTCCTAGCAGTGAAAATGCTTTTTCATCCAAGAGAAGCCAGAAAAATATTGTTTTTCACTTTTCATGGAGTTTTTCCAAAACGCCAAAAAGCTTTGGCTGACAAACTTGGTGATATAGTATCTGCTGAACTTATCTCCATTACAGATATTTCCTCAAAGATTAAAGAATTTGCTTCGAGTGACGAAGTGCTCAACGATGTAGGAAAAAGGATTGAGGCAACTATCAGAAATAAACTTGTGAGTACTTTCCCAATGCTTTCGATGTTCTTATCCGATGAAATGGTCGAAAAAGTAACCAGTCTATTTAAGATAGAACTACAAGAATTCCTTGAAGAAACTTCTAAAAGCTTGGGAGAAAAACTGGAGAATGAAATAGATATTAAAAAATTAGTTTCCCAAAGAGTAACCAATTTCTCATCACAAAAGCTCGAGGAACTTTTAAACCAATTAATGAAAAAAGAATTTAGGTTTATTGAATTAATTGGAGCGATAATTGGCTTTCTCATTGGATGCTTTCAAATAGCAATCCTAAGTTTCTCTCCATAGGAAAATCCATTTCCTTAAGTTTTAAATAATTGAAAAATACCTCAAAAGCCAATCTCAGAAATGATTGATTTTTACAATAAAATCCCATGGGCAAGACTTCATGAATTATGGACAAATGAGACATTTCGAAACCAGTGGTTTGGTTTGTTGCTTATCTCTATTCTTGCTTTTGCAATTTCAATCTTCTTCCACAACATAGTACTCAAAAAACTCGACGCAAAAGGTGTAAAACCAGGCAAGACCACACTTTGGCGTCCAGCAACAGTAAACCTCATCTCCCCCCTTGTATTTCTATCTTTAATAATTCTAAATATTGCAATATTTAGGGCTTTCGAATTTGAAACAAAAAGTTTTTTAGAACCAGGACTCTACGCCAGTCTTGCCTGGTTAGCGTTTAGAATTTCTCGAATTTTCACATCAAACAGGGTTTGGCTCCGTTTAATTGCCTTCATTTTATTTGCACTTGTAACGCTACAAAGCTTCGGAATCTTAACAGCAACAATTGACCTTCTTGAACTTATCGCATTCCGGTTTGGCGAAAAAAGAATTTCACTGCTCAACTTGATCAACGGGCTAATGGTTCTACTACCTTTACTGTGGGTAACCACCTTTATGGGCTCTGCTGGTGAAAAAAAGATAAAACAACTGCCAAATTTGCCACCATCTTTGCAGGTTCTGTTGTCAAAGTTGATTCGAACTTCTCTCATTGTCATCAGCTTTGCAGTTGCCCTTTCAACAATTGGCTTAGATCTCTCATCATTCGCAATTTTAGGTGGTGCGATTGGTGTTGGCATAGGTTTTGGACTTCAAAAAGTAGTCTCTAACTTAGTGAGCGGCTTAATTCTTCTAATTGATCGATCGATCAAACCGGGTGATGTAATTGAAATTGAAGGGACTTACGGTTGGATTAATTCACTTCGTGCCAGATACGCATCTGTCATTACCAGAGACGGCAAAGAGCACCTAATTCCCAATGAAGACCTGATAACTAATCGTGTGATTAATTGGTCATTTAGTGACAGAAATGTCCGCGTCAGGGCACCTATCGGTATTTCCTACAGTTCTGATCCTCGTAAAGCTATTAATTTATGCCTTGAGGCTGCGAAATCATCTTCAAGAACGCTCGAAGATCCAGAACCACGGTGTTTGGTTACAAGTTTTGGGGATAATTCAATCAACCTTGAATTACGGTTCTGGATCGACGATCCATCAAATGGGGTAGGAAATATAAGAAGCGAAGTTTTACTAAGCATTTGGGACCGATTTAAGGAGAATGAAATTGAAATCCCATTTCCACAACGGGATATTCGCATTATTAACGATAGTGAAGACAACCTGAGCTAAAATTTTATAAGATTCAGCTTTAATATGAGGTGCTATCGATGCTTGCAAATAATTCTCAATAAGATTTAATCGATCTTTTTTCGTTATGCTCCAATCAAATAATATCCTTTTTTTAGACACCCTCGCAATGGCACCTCCTCCTGGAGAATCTGGTGGTGGATTAATGGGTTTTTTACCCATGATCCTGATTTTTGTTGCCTTTTATTTTCTTCTCATTGCCCCACAAAGAAAAAAACAAAAGCAACACCAGAAAATGATTAACGCACTCGAAAAAGGTGACAGCATAAAAACTATCGGTGGAGTTTTCGGTAAAATTACAGGTGTTAAGGACGATCGGGTTGTCGTCCAAATAGCTGAAAATGTTAAGGTTGAAGTGGCAAAAGAAGCCGTTTCAGCAAAGGTAGACTAGTACCTAACAATTGTCCCTTGCTGGGCAAAATATTTAGATAAAATGAATAAGAATCAGATTTGGAAACTTATATTTATATTACTTATCATTGGTGTTTGTTTTGGTTTGATCTCTCCTTTCTCCGACAGAGAATTGGGGGAATACGCTCTCGGTCAAGTAACATCCGAAGCAAATGAGTCTAACCATGTTGGATATGAAACTTTTGCTGAAGTCATCGAAACCATTCGTAATCAGATCCCTGATGATGAAGCTATTGATTTTTTAAAATTAAAGAATTTTGGCACGACCAATAGAATCGACTATGCTGCCTTTTTTCAATCACCGCAAGGTGTGCTCGGAACAGTCTGCTCTCGACTATTCCCTTTCATAATTAAACCCGGTATCCGAGCCAGTCATATCAAGGATCGTGAAAAGAGAAATGAGGTTGTTCTTCGCTCACTTCTAAGGGGTTCTCAAGCAGCAATAAAGCGGGGACTAGACCTTCGTGGCGGTATTGCTTTTACCATGGAAGTGACTGACTTAAATGATTCAACAGTTGAGTCAATGTCGGGTGCTTCTCCATTGGATAAAGTCGTAGAAATTATGAGTGACCGCTTAAACGCATTTGGCGTCGCAGAGACCCTTGTGCGTAAAAAGGGTGATAATGCTATTGAAATCCAAATCCCAGACCGCACGACTAAGCAGGACCCGGATATGGTGGAAGATTTACAGAAACCGGCAAAACTGGAATTTCGAATTGTGAATGTTGATTCAAATGCTCCACCTCCTCAAACAGGGGAGGAATGGACAGACGACGAAGGTATTCCTTACGTTGCCATGTTGCGCAGTGACGCTGAACCCAATGAAAGACCCATTTGGATTAGACGATTATGGTCAGCAGACGGAGAAATCATTGAAAAAGCTTATCCTCGCCAAGATCAGATGGGTGGATGGGAAGTGGGTTTAGATTTTACTTCTGAAGGTGCAGAGATTTTCGCTGACCTTACTGAGCAGGTTGCACAACTATCGGATCCCGTCACTGGACAACCTGGGCGAATGGCAATAGTTCTTGATGGTCAACTTGAAAGTGCTCCATCTGTTAGACAAAAGATCGATGGCGGCAGTGCAGTGATTGAAGGAAACTTTAATCAGCGTGAAGCGAAGATGCTCTCCGATATTTTGAATAATCCATTAAAAGTTTCACTTGAGATCGGAGAAAAATATGAAGTCTCCCCCACCCTTGCATCTGGTGCGTTAAATAGCAGCCTACAAGCTAGTCTTTTGGGTGCAGTCCTCGTTATTGCCTTTATGGTAGTTTATTACAAGTCGGGGGGAATAATAGCTGTATTCTCGGTGGGAACTAATGTACTTTTGGTTATTGCATGCCTTGCCGGTATTTTCCAAGCCACTTTTACACTTCCCGGAATGGCTGCTCTCGTTCTGACTATCGGAATGGCGGTTGATGCAAATATTCTTATTTTCGAGAGAATAAGGGAAGAACTTAAAGCCGGAAAAAGTTCCGAGAATGCCCTTCTTGGAGGCTATGAAAAGGCTTTTTCCACTATTATTGATGCGAATTTTACCACCTTAATCACGGCCAGTATATTGATTTGGCTTGGTACTGGCCCTGTTAAAGGTTTCGGTATTACTCTTGCAATTGGTATTGTTACATCCGTTTTCTGTGCACTTTTCATAAGCCGCCTGTTATTAAGTGTGTTACTTTCGCTCGGGATCAAAAACCTTATAAGTTTAAGTGCCATACAGAAAGGTAAACCCCGTGATGAAATAGACTTTCACAAATATCGCAAATTGGCCTTTTTTATCTCATGGACAGTCGTAGCTGTCGGCATAGCCTCCATTTATTCAAACAAAGACCAGATTTTAGGGATTGATTTCCGAGGAGGTGAAGAAAGCATTGTGTCCTTCTCGGAGATGATTGATCCAGGTGAACTTGACAAAACTTTTGCCTCAGCTAAGGAAATTGGCGAAGTCCAGCATGTTTATAGATCTGAAGTAGGTTCTGGCACTGAAGCTTCTCGCCTTGTGCTACAAACCGAAGTTGGAAAAGGTAGAGAAACACTGTCATTACTTCAATCTAAGTTTCCTTCTGCGGAATTGGTGGAGGAAGGATTGACCAACATTGGAGCCTCTGTAAGTAATCAAATTACTAGCGATGCTATTTCTTCAGTCCTAGTGGCACTGATTGGAATTCTTCTCTATGTCGCAATCCGTTTTGAGATGGGTTATGCGATCGGTGCAGTTGTTGCAACAGTTCACGATGTTCTGATGACCATCGGGCTTTTCGTTTTGCTAGGAACTCTTTCAGCTGGGACACTTTGCTCGGGTCAATTTACTGCACCAATGATTGCCTCGATTCTAATGATCGTTGGCTATTCAATCAATGACACCATCGTAGTTTTCGACCGTATTCGAGAAGAACTTGAACTCAATCCGGTAACTAATCTGAGAAAAATCATCCTGATTGCGATCAATCGTGTCTTATCTAGATCAATCATTACCAGTTTCACCACCCTTTTAGCTGCTATTTCGTTATGGATTTTCGGTGCCGGAATAATAAATGATTTTGCATTCGTTTTCGTAATTGGAATTATTACAGGAACTTTCTCCTCTATTTTTATTGCGAGCCCAATCTTCTATTTTTGGCATAAAGGTGATCGTAAACATGTTGAGGAAGGAGAAATTCTTCCTAAGTACGACTGGCAGACATCAACTTCCAAATAGTCTTTCAATTAATAAGCCTACTATTCGAATTTTCCTGCTATGATCTGGCAGGAAAAAACATATGACTGCAAAATTGCAAGTTTACTAGAAAAGAGATGTAACATTTCTTCTCTGGCAGCGAGGTTATTATCAATAAGAAAAATATCTTCAGTATTAGAAGCTGAAAATTTTCTGAACCCTAAGCTTGCCCACTTAAGTGATCCCTTTGAAATCCCACAAATGGATGAGGCTGTTGAAAGAATTGAGCGTGCCATCTTAAAAAAAGAACAAATTCTTTTGGTAGGCGACTACGATGCTGATGGAATTTCAGCTGTAAGTATTGTTCAGAAAATGCTCTTAGAATTAGGAGCCAATTCAAGCTATGTAATTCCACGAAGAGTTGATGAAGGTTATGGACTGACTCAAAAGGTTATTGATAGAGGTATTAGTCACAAAGAGATTTCATTGGTAATTGCCTTAGACTGTGGAACAAACTCAAGGGATGAAGCCGCCTTTCTTCAAAATATTGGAATCGACTTAATAATCGTTGACCATCATCAGGCCAAAGATGAAGTGTCAAGAATTCCAATTATCTTGAACCCCCATCTGGAGGAAAACAAAAATTTTCCATGGTATAATCTGTGTACGGCAGGTTTAGCTTTTAAACTTGCACATGGCTTAATAAAGCGGCTCAAACAGAAAAACTCCGCGTTAGTGGATAAAGTTAAGCTCAAAGAATTTCTTCCCCTGTCCGCACTCGGAACCATAGCAGACTTAGTCCCCCTTCAAGATGAAAATCGAATTATCTCAAAATTTGGACTTAAACATCTTGGGCATAATCCATCCGTTGGTATTAATGCCCTTCTTGTTGAAAGCAAAATTAACAGAAATTCTTACCCAAAAAGTGAAGATATTACATTCAAACTAGCACCAATGATTAATGCCTGCGGTAGAATGGATAATCCGACGGTGGCTACATCCCTTTTCCTAGAGAAAAACCCTGATAATTGTGTTCTCTTGGCAAAGAAGATGAATGAATACAATGAGCAGAGAAAATTCATTGAAACCAAGCTTACTGAAGAAGCTGAATTCCAAGCCAGTACCTTATTTATGGACAAGCCTGCAATCGTAGCAAAAGGAGATGGTGAATGGTGGAATCCCGGGGTTGTTGGGATTGTAGCTGGTAAACTTGCCAATTCATTGAGTAAACCGTGCCTTGTTTTAGCGAAATCAGAAAATGGAGAATATCGTGGCTCCGGTCGAGGAACGAAGGGTCTAGATCTTGTTGTCGCCCTCGCGGAATGCAAAGAGTTACTTTTACATTGGGGCGGGCATCCTGTCGCTGTTGGCCTAAGTATTAAGGAAGCAAGTGTTGAAGAATTTACCAAAAGATTTTTAAGAGCAGTAAAAAATCAATTGGGCGATGAACCCCAGGATTCAATTCTGGAAATCGACGCTTTTATTAAACAAAATGAACTGACTGAAAATCTTCTGCAAGAAATAGAACAACTTGCTCCTTTCGGACAGGCAAATCCAGAGCCTATTTTAGGCTTAAAAAAAGTAAGATTATTTGGAAAAACAAGAAAGGTGGGCTCTGGCCATTTCCAATTTTCAATTCATAATGGAATTGAAGCAGTTTCTGGAATTGCTTGGAGAATGGCAGAAGATGTACCCCCTGAAGAAACCGAAATAGACATAGCTATTCGTCTTCAATGGAACACATGGAATCAGAAAAAAAGATTACAAATGGTTCTTGTAGCTTGGAAGACTCATTAATTAGGGATTAACTTCACTTTCAATCATTGATATAGCTTCATCCACACTTAGCCTTGATTGCTCAGTTGTATCTCGATTTCTAACGGTAACAGAGCCATCGCCCTCAATGGTATCGAAATCAATTGTTATACCAAAAGGAACACCAACTTCATCGATTCTTCTATATCTTCTTCCGATTGCACCAGATTGATCATAGATAACATTCCAGCGCCTTTGCATGGTTTTGTAGATTTCTTGTGCTCTTTCAACTAAAGCAGGTTTATTTTTTACTAATGGAAAAATTCCTACTTTGATCGGAGCAACTCTTGGATGAAATCGAAGTAAGGTACGTTTTTCTCCCTCAACCTCGTCAATTGTGTAAGCAGAGCAAAGCACTGCCAAAAAAGTCCGATCTACGCCCAAGCTTGGCTCAATTACATGAGGTAAGTACTTTTCTTTTCGTGCCTCATCAAAATATTCAAGATTCTTACCTGAATGACTCTGATGCTGAGAAAGATCGAAGTTCCCCCGTGCAGCAATTCCTTCAAGTTCATGCTCTCCAAAAGGAAACTTAAAGGTAATGTCAGTGCAGGCTTTTGCGTAGTGTGCAAGTTTATTTTGCGGATGTACTTCTTCACCTAGACAATCAGCAGTTAAGCCGATAGATGAAAACCAGTTTTTTCGAATATTTATCCATTCATCATGATATTTTGGCCATTGGTCTTCCTCAGGAGGAATAAAATACTCAATTTCCATCTGTTCGAATTCTCTTGATCGGAAGATAAAATTCCTAGGCGTTATTTCGTTGCGGAAGGCTTTCCCTATTTGAGCAATGCCAAAAGGGACTTTTACTCTTCCTGTATCGACTACATTTTTGAAATTTGCAAAAATACCCTGTGCAGTTTCAGGTCGGAGATAGCACAAAGACGAACCATCCCTCAATGCTCCTACATGAGTCTCAAACATCATGTTAAAATCTCTAGGTGGAGTTAAAGAACCAACTTCACCAGTAGCTGGTGAAGGGACAAGGGCCTGATCACTACTGGAAAGTTCATCATAAGTAGTTAAATTGATCGCGTCTAAATTGCCCTGTTTCCCTGCCTTCCTCTTCATTAAATCAGCCATTGATTGGGCTTCTGCTTGCATATTTTCCGATTCAATAAGGGAAATCCAACCAAGACTACATCCATCAACCTTAACCTCCGAAGCAAACAACTGATCTGCCCTGTATCTCATCTTTGATTCCTTACAGTCAACCATTGGATCGGTGAATCCATCAACATGACCAGACGCCTCCCAAACTCTAGGATTCATAATAATTCCAGAGTCTAAACCTACCATATCATCACGTCTTCTAACCATGTCTTCCCACCACGCATCCTTGATATTTTTTCGAAGCTCAACTCCAAGCGGCCCATAATCAAAAAATCCATTGAGGCCGCCATAAATTTCCGAAGATTGAAAGACAAAACCTCTTCTTTTTGCAAGTGCAACAATTTCTTCTAATAAAGAATTCTCTTTAGTCATAATCAATCTCACAATATTGCCTTATATAACTTTGCTCAACATAGAACTCATCGTAAAAATCATTTGACTCATCTGCACTGTTTTTGTCTATTCACCAAATGATAATAATTCCAAAATTTGCACTGAAATTATTTTCTTTTGTTATTTTGTGTGTGTTGATTCAAATTTCTTCGGGTTGTAAATATCTTCCCAATCCCAAGAAATACTTCTCAAAAGATTTCAATGCAGCAGGTGCATTGACTCATTCTAGGGAATCATTCGCACCCATTGAAACTGGTACAATTCGACTAAGATCAAATGAGATTTGGAATCGCAGAGACTTTTCAGGTGACAGAACTACAGCTCTTTGGGGTTTAATCACATATACTGATTACTAATACCTTTTAGCTTATTTAGAATTATTCTAATTAAACTTGCGAATCAAAGTTGATTTGATAGTAAGTTAATTCGTGACTCTCAAAAACATAAAACAAACAGAAGACCTGTCTGATTCTCTTAAATCCAAAGGATTAAGATCTACAAAGCAAAGGCTTTGCGTTTACGATGTGATTTTAGAAAAAAGAGATCACCCCACTGCTGATGATATTTTTTTACGAGTTAAGAAGAAACTTCCCAAAATTTCATTTGCGACCGTCTATAATTGCTTAGAAACATTTGTTGAATGTGGTCTTGTTAAGAAAATCAACCTGGACCGCAATTCGTCTCGCTACTGCCCTAACCTAACTCCGCATGCACATTTTAAATGTGCAGAATCAGGCAGAATTATTGATCTTCCAATCAACGAAAAATCCTTGAACTCATTAAAATCTATAGTCCCTGCAGGATTTTCTCATACTGGTTTTGATTTATCATTTAACGGCACATCTCCCTTTAAAAACTAAAATTATCAATTCGTGAGTACACTTTCAGTACAAAATCTGTCCGTCAACATAGATGACAAAACAATCCTAGATAACTTTTCATTGGAAGTTCCAAGTGGTGAAGTACATGCAATTATGGGTCCAAATGGAAGTGGGAAAAGCACCCTTTCGAAAGCACTTGCCGGTCACCCTGGTTATGAAATTACAAACGGGACTGCAAAACTCAATGATACAAACTTCATTGGTATGGAACCTGATGAGATTTCAAGGGTAGGTTTATTTTTGGCTTTTCAATATCCCATAGAAGTACCTGGTGTAAGTATAGCAAATTTCATTCGTGCTGCCATTCAATCCAGGATGAATGACATTAAATCCTTCAAGGCTGTTGATTATTATAAAGAGCTTTACCAAAAAATGGATGATTTGGGAATGGACCGAAAATTTACCTCACGTTCGTTAAATGATGGTTTTTCTGGGGGCGAAAAGAAGAGATGTGAAATACTCCAAATGGCCATGCTTGACCCGAAATTCTGTATTCTAGACGAGACTGACAGCGGGCTTGATATTGATGCACTTCGTGTTGTATCCGAAGGGGTTAACGCTATGCGAAGTAAAAACAGAGGTTTCTTAGTTATAACCCACTACCAAAGACTTTTAGATTATATTATCCCTGACAAAGTACATGTAATGTGGGAAGGAAAAATTGTGCGCTCAGGAGATAAAGAATTAGCCAAAGAGCTCGAAACCAAGGGCTATGACTGGATCAAACAAGAGATTGCAGCCTAAACCTGTCATAAATAATGATAAACCCTAACCCAATTGAAATTGATCGTGAGAAAGGTAATTTCCACTACAACACCGACTATGAATTCGACGCAGGAGTTGGATTATCCGAAGATGTAGTAAAATATATTTCAGATGTAAAAAGAGAAGACGAATGGGTAAAAGATTTCCGACTTAAAGCACTCAACACTTTTGAAAAGAAAAGAATGCCAACCCACTGGGCAACCAAAGACTTAGAAAATATTGATTTTGATGTTATAAGATATTACTTGTCTAAAGGTCAAATGCCCAGCCGAACATGGGAGGAAGTCCCGGATGAGATAAAGCAAACATTTGAAAGACTCGGTATTCCAGAACAGGAAAGAAAGTTTCTTGCAGGTGTTGAGGCTCAGTTTGATAGCGAGGCAGCATACTCAAGAATGAAAGACGACTTATCAGAAAAAGGGGTTATTTTCGTTGGTTCAACTGAGGGCTTGAAGGAGTACCCTGACATTTTCAAGAAATGGTTTGGAAAAGTCATACCTACGTCTGACAATAAATTCTCTGCATTAAACAGTGCGGTCTTTAGTGGAGGTAGTTTTATATATGTCCCTCCAGGTGTTAAATTAGAACAACCGCTACAGGCATATTTTAGAATTAATGCTGAAAATTTTGGTCAATTCGAACGCACATTAATTATTGCTGATGAAGGATCTGAAATTACCTACATGGAAGGGTGCACTGCTCCCAAGTTCGAAACATCTACTCTTCACAGTGCAGTTGTTGAATTGGTTGCCTTAAAAGGAGCCAAAATTCAGTATGTAACTGTTCAAAATTGGTCCAACAATGTTTTCAACTTGGTTACCAAACGTGCTATGGCACATGATGAGTCTGAAGTCCGATGGATAGATTGCAATATTGGTTCTCGTCTTACAATGAAGTACCCTGGGGTAATCCTTCGTGGAAGAAAAGCTCGCGGTGAAGTTCTCTCAATTGCACTAGCCAATGATGGACAGCATCAAGACACGGGAGCTAAAATGGTACACGCTGCAGATGAGACCTCTAGCAATGTAATTTCCAAGTCTGTTTCAATTGGCGAAGGGAGATCGACCTATCGAGGTTTAGTGCAAATGCCTGGCCACCTTAAGAATTGTAAAAACAACACTGAATGCGATGCTCTCCTGATCAATTCTGATAGTCAAACTGACACCTATCCGGCAATCACAGTTCAGGGCGAAGATCATAGCGTTCAGCACGAAGCAAGCGTTTCGAAAGTTAGTGCGGAACAAATTTTTTACATGCAACAAAGAGGTTTATCTGAAGCGGATGCAATGAGCATGTGTGTTAATGGATTTGTTAATGATCTTATCCGGGAATTTCCGATGGAATACAGTGTTGAGCTTAAAAGACTGATAGACTTGGAAATGGAAGGTTCGGTAGGTTAATGATAGCAGACGAAAAAGTTAAACCCTCAAGTCTGAAAATTTTAAGCCAAGAACACTTCGAAAATTTTTCGACGAAACACTCTTGGGAACCTGGATGGTTAGTTGATTTAAGAAAAGAATCTTGGGAACAACTTAAATCTATCGAGGAAAATGATCTGAAGAATGAAAGTTGGAGATTCTCCCCCAGAAGTAGATTCGGATATTCACGATTTAATAATATTACGGATTCATCTGATTCCCCAAAATTTAATCAATCATCAGAAAATCCGGACATTATTTGTGATTCAGTTGATAACATTCTCTTAAAGCATCCTGATATAGTTTCTTGTTTCGCGGATGCAAAGGGACCAAATTTAGGGGCGATACAAACATATCAGCTTATAAATACATATTTCAACAATGGTTTTTTTATCAAGGTTCCCAAGCAAATTAATGAAAATCTAAGAATTGAGGTCGATCATTGTCTGCCAATGTCCGAAAATGTGACTTTTCACAGAAATTTTGTCACCTTAGAAGATTTTGCTGAACTTACAATTATCGAAACTTACTCTAATGATAATCATATTTATAAGGGAGCTTTATCAAACCTTACTCATTTTAAAATAGGAAAAGGTGCTAAGCTCAATCGAATTCTCATCCAAAACAGTAGTAGAGAGTCAAGTTTTTACAATCTTGAGAACTTCGATCTACATGCAGACTCCTCAGTGGTGAATGTCGAATGTTACTTGGGAGCAAACCAAAGCCGAATTGAAACTAAGGGAAATTTACTCGAATCTGGTTCTTGTTTCAAAAACTTCTCCTTTATTTCTGCTAAAAGTGAACAACTTTTCGATCAACGCACTGAGCAGCATCACTTGGCTCCGCACTGTTCTAGCAATCTTTTAAGTAAAAATGTGCTTCAAGATCAATCCAAGGCGATCTTTTCCGGACTAATCAGAGTCAATCCCGAAGCACAGCATACCAATGCCCTTCAAACCAATCGTAATCTGCTGCTTTCCAAAGAAGCTGAGGCCGATTCACTTCCTGGATTAGAAATATTGGCTAATGATGTTCGATGCACTCACGGGGCTACGACTAGCCGTCTAAATCAGGAAGAACTTTTTTACCTTTTGAGTCGTGGTATTAAGAAAAAGAATGCTGAATCCTTGATTTGCTTGGGATTTCTTGAAGAAATTTTAGATAAAATTCCAGATGAAAACCTTGCCAAAAAGATTCGCGAGTTAGTTTGCACTCACTTTAACTAACTGCCCATTTATGACAAGTACACAAGAAGAAGTTATCCTAACGCGAGATGTGATTGCTACACTTATTCCGCATGGTGAAGAATTTACCCTAGGGAGCGGAGAAAAAGTCACAATAACTCATAGGCTTGGTGGAAACTTCACTGTGATGACATTACAAGGCATGTACCGAATTGCAGCTAGAGATGCTGACGCTCTTGGAGAAGCAAACAAACTTAGTGATGAAAAGAATGTCCCGAACGGTGGCAAACCAGCAGATGAGGATGACATTCGTGAAAATCTAAAAAGCGTTTTCGATCCTGAGATTCCGGTTAATGTAGTTGACTTAGGCCTAATTTATCGGATCGAAATTGAAGTAATTGAAAATCGAGGAAGAGTTGCGTTTGTTGATTTAACACTTACAGCACCAGGATGCGGAATGGGTCCCGTAATTGCCGAAGACTGTAAAGGAAAGGTACTTGAACTTGCAGGGATCGATGATGCTGAAGTAGAGATTGTATGGGATCCGCCCTGGACTCAAGATATGATTTCAGAGGAAGGTAAAATGGAGCTTGGCTTAATCTAAGCTCATTGTTCATTCTTATGAATCAAACTACTGGCAAAACTTATAGAATTGCACTGGGCACAGACCATGCGGGTTTCAAATACAAAGAAGCAATCAAAGCACATTTACATGAACTTGGACATGAAACTACGGATTTTGGTACTTTCAGCGAAGATTCAGTAGATTATCCAAAATTTATTATTCCTGCAGCGGCAGCAGTTGCTAATTCGCTTGCGGATTTCGCAATTGTTCTAGGTGGAAGCGGAAACGGAGAAGCAATAGCAGCAAATAAAGTTAAAGGCGTGCGCTGTGCTCTTTGTTGGTCAATTGAGACTGCAAAACTCGCTAAAGAACACAACAATGCCAATGTAATTTCGATTGGACAAAGACTAATTTCAAATGAACTAGCCATCGATATAGTAGATACATGGCTCGAAGCTAAATTTGAAGGAGGACGACACGATAGAAGAATCGAGTTAATAGACTCTTACTAAAATCATTAAATTCAAACCTTATGACGGAAGAAAAAGAAAAAAAACAAAGTTCAGTTTCTGAACAAATTCAAAATAAATTTCTTGAAGAAAGAAAAATTTTTTTATGGGGAGAAGTAAGTGACAAATCTGCACGCGATTTAACAGAAAAACTGTTATTCCTAGAATCTAACGATCCAGGAAAAGAGATAACTTTTTACATAAACTCACCTGGAGGATCCATCACTGCTGGCATGGCTATTTTTGACACCATGCAACTTATAACCTCCCCCATTGCTGTAGTAGTAACTGGTATGGCTGCAAGTATGGGGTCAATTCTTCTTTGTGGGGCAACAAAGGGAAGAAGATTTTTATATCCCCATTCTAGGGTACTAATTCACCAACCTCTTATAACTGGAAGAATGGTTGCTGCTGCGGTAGATATCAATATCCAAGCTCAAGAAATGGAAAAATTGCGAGAAGAATTAAACGGTATTTTAGCGAGTACCTCGGGGCAACCTTTAGAAAAGATCCAACAAGATACAGACCGTGATTTCTATCTTAATGCGGAGGAAGCCATCGCATATGGTTTAGCAGACGAAATCGTTGAAAAGATTTAGCTTTATTTTATCTTATCACCCTTAGACAGTTTTTTTACAGCAATTATTTCTTTGGGTATCTCGTATTCTTTTAATCTTTGGCGAAGAAAATCTTTTAAAGATTTCACATCACAATCTTCAGGGCTTACATAAGCAATCACTTTACTCCCCCATTTAGGGTCAAACTTTCCAGTTACTGAACAAGCATTTACGCTGGGATACGCCTTGATTACACTCTCAACTAAATCAGGAGAAACTTTTTCGCCACCAGTATTGATGATGCCATCCATACGATATGATATTTTCCAATATCCGTCGTCACTGCATTGACCAATATCAGCCGTATTATACCAACCACTCTCTAAATTCATTGTTTCGTGATTAGGTTGTGCTAGACTATTACACTTTACCATGATGCAATTATCAAAATTAAGTTGTAGAGAAACCTGAGGCATTTCTTTACCAACCCCATTACGCCCTTTAAAAAAATCTTCCGTCTCCAAGACCGTAATCATCCCTGCGGTTTCAGTCATACCGTAAGACAATAAAATTGGAAGATCTTCGTTTCTGGCAAGTTCAAGTAATTGGGGATAACAAGGGGCACCCCCAAGAAAAATACCTCGACACATTCTTAAATTATCGCACGCTGACCTCGAACCGATTAACTCATGAAGCTGAGTCGGAACGAGGGAAACGAAACGATTAGTTAACTCTTTTGAAAATCTGCTTATAAAGTCTCTGTAATGAATAAAGATCACTGACCCACCAGTGAACCATGGTCTCATGACTTGCATCCAACCTGCTATGTGATTTATTGGCAAACATGAGATAGTATTTATGGGATAACTGGAATTTAAAAATAAGGATAATCTTCTAGTTGCAGCTTGAAAATTTTTAAAATTATGAACTCTTTTTTTGGGTAGTCCAGTTGTTCCACTAGTCTCAAAAACTATTGAATCTAATTTTTTTAAAAAATGAGCTTCAACCGGACCTGTAGCTTGCATTTCCACAGGAAGGTTATTTCTCAAAAAATGAAATATTTTCTTTGCATACATCAAAGTTCTTTTATCAGAAGAAAAACTTGATTTTCTCCAAAATTCTTCGTCGTCAAAATCAAGCATTACAAAGACCTATGCCATAATTTGTCTAGCTCTTGAACAGAAACGGAGGGAGAAAACAACTGTTTTTCATGATGGCTCACCAGTTCTGAGTCAAGATGTTTGAATATATCTCTAGAAACACCGGAATCTAGTCGAGAATGCTTACACATGCGTAGTATTGCCTCAAACCCAAAAGGTGATTCAAAAACGGTAGAAATAACCGAATGTCCCGGCATTTCGAAAACAAAATTTAAGACCGAAGTCCAATCATTAAGTAATGTTGGCTTGATAACATAAAAGCCGTTCCAACCATTTTCTAAGGCATTCCTAGGTCCTCCCATTGCAACAACTGTTTCATCTATTGCTAAAGGCACAGGCGAGACATGTGAAAGCTTGAACAATTCTTGGCGCTTGGAATCAGGAAGAGGTTGTTCAATAAACTCAATCCGATCTTCATCCTTAAACTCATCTAGCCAAATCATTAACTCTG
>JAYZJX010000055.1:0-15579 GCA_036164015.1 Verrucomicrobiota bacterium
GCCTGCATCGTTCCAGATATTAAAATAAGAAATACTGGTTTTGGGAAGAAGGCATAACAAGTGACGCAGATTACAGGCAGTATTGCTCCGAGGCATTTAACTAAGTAATTTCTCAGACTTTGGTCACTTTTGATAATACCAGCAGTCATTAATGCATCTACAGCCATTCGACTTTGACCAGCAAGAGCCACAAAAAATGTTGAAAATAAAACAGCTATCGATCCAGCAAGAAAAATGAATTTAGCCCATTCACCAAAAATTGGTGCATACATGGATGAAAGGGTGTTTATCATCTCAGAACCTTCAGGCACTAGACCTGTTCTGCCAAGAATAGATGCACCGAGAAGATAGAAAGCGATTGTGCAAAAAGTGTATATCAACATTGAACCCCATGCATCCCATTTCATTACTTTGAACCATCCTTTCGCACGGTGCAGCCATTCTTTGCTCTGATCTCTTTGCCCCGTGTACGCAGCATATCCTTTTTCCATGCACCAATAGGGGTAAACTAAAATTTCGGAAGCTCCTACACCAATGATGCCAAAGGTTGCAAGTGCAGTGACCCAGGGGTTTGAATTAGTTAAATCACTTGGGAAAGAAAAACTTAAGCCATGAATGATTTCATCTGTTCGGATCGCCCATGATTCAGTAGTTTGGAGTGCTATCAAGTTAACTATAGTTATAAAAGTGAAACTGGAGACTAAAATAATACAAAATTTTTCAATCAGAGAAAATTTTCCATTTATCAAAAGAATGATAGTTAACAGTGAAATAATAATCGACCAGTAGAGGTCATCCCTTGATTTGGGTAGAACCCCAATATCTTCCAATTGTTTTTCAACTTCCTGGATATCTAGCTTAGAGTTTTTAGATCTATTTTCATTTAGTTCCAGCGTGAGGGAAACTTTTTGTGCAAGCAGATCATTTCGTTTAGTACCTTCTTCGGTTAGGGGAATTGCTATTGAAAGGGCTTGTCCGACGCCTCCAACAATTCCTCCCTGTTGACCAAGGATTGAGATGAACATGATCATCCAAAAAAGCAGAATCCAGTTTGCTCGAACTTTTTTTTGGTTAATCTTAAAAGCAACTGATGGACCTGGAAGTTCATTAAGTGATTCGAGAGATGTTTTTCCAAATGTTATGACATGTCTTCCAAATTCAATCTGAGCAAAGACTTTGATTATACACCCGATAATAATTAACCACAAAAAATCAAAATGAGCTTCCGCACCTGTACGGGTTGTAGCAATCAGTTCTCCTGAGCCAACTATGGAACCAGCCAATATCATACCCGGGCCAAGGCATCTTAAAATACCTCCTATGCTACGAGGCGGTGTTTTAGTTTCTACAGTTAAATAGCTAATGAACAACCTTTCTAATTATTATTCTACTGATAAATCCAGCATTCAGGATGCTTGAGTTGACTCTCAATCCGCCAAGCTAGAAGCTCTGTTAAGAGATAATTTTTAACTTTTTCGAATTCCGTTTCAAACCATAGATTATTAGCTTCCTTGGGGTCATTCTGGATATTGTAGAGTTGCCCCTCATTGGAGTTTAGAAGGTGAATGAGTTTCCACTCCTTGTTTCGAATCATGCTCATAAAATCAACCTCAGTTAAAACCATATCTCCAACTTGCTCGCAGAACACAAAGTCTCTCCCTTTCCATTGCTTGCCAGATAATGCTGGCAGAAATGAAATAGCTTCCATTTTAGGTTTGGTGCATTTTCCAAGATCAAGGATGCTTGGTCCAATATCCATCCACTGCATTAGTTCGCTTATTCGCTTATTTTTATTAATTCCAGGGCCACAAACAATCAATGGCACACGAGTAATCTGCTCAAACATTGTCCACTTTTGACTGTGTCCATGATCTGTTAAACAATCGCCATGATCGCTTGTGAAAAAAATGATTGTTTCCTGATCTAAATGATTTTTTTGAAGACATTGGCGAATTTTCCCTACAGCATCGTCAATCATCGTGACATTGGCTAGGTAATGTTTACGCTGCCTTAATCTTGATTCCATAGATGGCTCAAGTTGATGAACGATAGAATCATGATCAACTTCAACATTATGTTTTCTAAGTTCTTGAAGCGCTTTAGGTTGCAAATGAATTTCTTCCTTTGAAACTGGATCAATCGGTATATCTACATCATCATATAATGCCAGGAATTCAGGGGTTGGGTCGTAAGGAGGATGGGGTCCGGGGAATCCTATCTCGAGAAAGAACGGTTTTTCGTTATCGTATTTTTCAATCCATTCAATAGCTCGATTACCGGTAAATGTATCTGAGTGCGAAGAAGAGTCTTGTTCCCAGGAAAATGCTCCAAGAGATTGCTTATAATCTGCTCTTTTTCTGTATAGTTCTCTTTTTTGTTTCTCGATTCCTTGATCTAACATGTAGCTTTCCCACTCATCGGTGAATTCAGCACCCTCTAGGAAACGGTCTTTATTTTCTACAACTTGCCTTTCATGGAAGCCACACGGAGCGGTAAAAGGCCAAGTGTGCATCTTACCAATATTTGAACAGTGATAGCCTCCGTTAGAAAGAATTTCAACCCAACTTCGAGTCCAGTCGTCAGCATTTTTAAGGATTCCCGTTGAGTGTGGATAAAAACCAGTAAATAGACTTGCCCGGGCTGGGGCACAAGAAGCTGCCGTGACATGGCATTGTTCAAATGTCGTACCATTTTCCACCATTTCGTCAAGATTTGGTGTGATGCAATGTTCAAAACCTAAAGCAGATATGGTGTCATATCTTTGTTGATCTGTGATGATTAAAATTATGTTTGGTTGATTGGACATAAAAATTTTTGATTCAGCTGAAGAACTTGTTGAATGAATCAATAGTTTGCTTGGCTGCCGTTTTGGGATCTGGCCATGCGAAAGCTTCTGCTGATAAAAATCCCTGATAATTTATTTCTTTCAAGGCAGTGGCAATTGGATCTATTTTTGTGTGACCAAAACCTACGGGTTTACGATTGCTATCAGCAAAATGCACATGCCCAATATTTTGAGCATTTATGACAAGAGATTTTGGTAAGTTTTGCTCTTCAATATTCATGTGAAATAAATCGGCCAATAGCTTTACACCACTACTGGATAAATTATCGATAAAAGTAGATGCACTTTCCAAATGATTAAATAAATTCGTTTCGTACCTGTTTAATGGTTCATAAATAAAGAATGTTCCTTTTGAGGTGGCGAGATCTCCTAAAACTTCGAGTGCATCTGATAGGTAAGAAAGAGCAAGCTCTCTGGGGACATCTTCCGATGAGTTGCCCTGCATTGAACCTAAAATAGTTGGTGCACCGTGATCAGCTCCAAAAATAATCATATCTTTTATGAATGAGATACTTTTTTTCCTTATTTCTGGATCAGGTGAAGTTAGGGTAAGTCCATTTAGAACCTTACCTGCACCAGTCCCCACGGCAGCTAAATCAAGATTGTATTCAGCCAAAAGATCAGAAAGAGATTTGGGTGAGTCAATTGTTGCATCTGCGGTAAAAAGTTCAACTCCATCGAATCCTAATTCCGATGCAGTGGCCAAGCTTTGCTCCAGATCGTCCCATAATATCCAAGGACCACCCTTGAGTGACGAAACAAGAGAGATTGTTACACATGATTTCATAGCTCACCAATTCTTCAGATTTAGTCTCTAATTACCACTGTTTTTTACAGTTTCGATCATGAAGTTGATTATTTCCTTGGCGGCAGATTCCGAACCACTTCTTCGATCACTAGTTTTACCATATTCTCTACTAGGTTGGATATCCATTGCTCGTGTCAGCCACGAACCATTTTCTAATTCTTTAGGGGTGATACTTTCAGAAAAAAGGTGTTGTCTTGCAAAATCCTCGAGTTTTTCAGATTCCCTGAAATCATCACGATAGCAACCTAAAATTGGTATATTCGCTGACCAGCACTCTGCGAGCGTACCATATCCTACTTTTCCCACAACAAGATCGCTGGCTCTGACTATATCTGGATAATGAAAACCTGAATTTGCAGGAAGAAAGATGATATTACCTTTTCTAACAAGTTTTGGCTTATTTGAAGATAAGACAAATGTGCAAGATTTCTCAGACAGAAGCACTTTTGAATATTCGAATGATTTGCAGATTCCTCCAGTTGTAACTAATATTAGTTTATCTGCGGGACTAGATAATAATCTTTTTCTTAATATTTCTCGCTTCTCCCTGTGCTTTCGAAAAATAGGTGGTACCTCAATTGCATGGGCACTGGGCTTACAAAAAGGAGTTGCTTGAATATGCAAATCAACTGATTTGTAGATATTGGATAACTTCCCTATGTGCTTTTGAAAATCTGGGAATTCTTCTAGATATTTTTCATAGATCCAATCCCAAGTGAAATTCTCTATTAAAATAGTAGGAATACCAACTTGTCTTCCGATATGTATTCCCAAAGGTGAAATATCTGAAATGATTGCCTCACATTTCTCTATCGAAGTAACCACTTCTTTAAAGGTAGAGTCTTGCTCAAAGGAAAGGAATTTATCTAGCTCTTTTTGGGTTTTTGTTAACGAATGATGAAAAGGATCATTCTGAACTAATCCAACATCGGCTTGATACTTTATATGTACAAAATTTGTTTTTTTCGGAAGATTTTGCCTGAAAAACCATTCGGGAAGAAAAGAAACAATTATAAATTCACATGAAATGCTTGTGATAATTTCATTTAATACTGCACAAATCCTAGTTCCATGACCGAATCCATGACTTGTTACAAAAACTCCAATGGTTATTTTCTTAGACAACTTTCTTCCCAAAAATTAGCTCAAGATAAACCTTCAACTGTTCTGCGGGAACTATTCTTCCATTTTTTCTTTCAACCAACCTTCGACATTTCCTCTCCAAATTTCGTTGATCATAGCTGATTACTTTAATGTTTTCTTCTTCACTAGTACAAAGATCCGTCTGTTGAAGCGAAATAGGAAAGCCGAATGGTCCAAAAATGCAGTCCCAACCATTCCATGGTTTACCATTTGGCATCATTCTAATTAATGATGGATAACGTTTTGCAAAATCAGGAATCTTGTTGGTTTTAATTCTAATTTTTGCTTCCGGGGTAACAGATTTCAAGTAATCTAATGGAGAATCGAAAGCTTCTTTCTGGTATTTCGAGTAAAAGGGGAGGGGGTCAAGTCCAACAAGGTTGAATCCGCTGTAATTACCGTGTCTGTTTTTTGACTTGAACCCCTTCTTGTCATACCATGATTGAAACTCGTCAGTTAATCGTAGCCCTACTTCAAAATGGAGGTGTGAGCGACTAAGCGGAATCGAATAGGATGCAGTGTTACCCATTATTCCAATTTTCTCGGCAATACTGACCCTGTCTCCAATATTAATATTTGCTTCAATAGAAGCCAAATGCCCATAAAGAGTGTATAAAGAGGGTTTTGTGCTTAAATGTTCAATGACAATGTATTTTCCGTATGCACTATGACCGGAGATCGAATTAATATAAGAGATTACCCCACTCATTGCTGCATAAACTGCATCACTAGCACGACCACTTTGATCTCTTTTTATTGGGTAGAGATCGACTCCCTCATGGAATTTAAACCCACTGTTTCTGACACAACCAAAGGCTCCTGATGAAAAAGCCTTATCGGGGCCGGTTTTTTGCAAAAAAGCGGAGTAGCCCATTCCCTTGGCAAATGCAGGGTTTGGTGTAGGCCAAGATAACTGAAATTTTTTCTTAATTTCACCCCTCAAGAAAAAGGATGAACTGAGTAAAAAAAATAAAATGAAAAAATTGTAATTCAGGATCATCCTTTTTGGTCTTTGAGTTCTGCCTGTAAATGCAAAATCGATTTACTTAACTCTTGGTAGAGAATCATGGCGTTCTCCTCGGGTAAATTATTGGCAAGCACAAATGGAATGATGCCATTTGTTATCGCCTCCTGTATGACATGATAGCCCACAAGTTGGCCTCCAATGATTAATTGAAGTGTCTGACCTCTTCTTCGTATCGACTCTTTTTGAAGTATAATACTACTCCTTCTATCCAATGAAAACCAAAGTGCATAAGTCCTGTCGTCTGGATCATCCGTGAAGATATTGTCTATAGTACCAATTTGAACATTCCTAAAGTCGTATTCGTCGATAATGGGAACTGGAGCAGCATTTTCTACGAAAACTCTTGGTCTCATTGTAATTTCCCTTGGATTCGACCTGTTACGATTACAACTTGAAAAAAGAAAAGAAATGGAGAGAAAAACAATAGATGAAAGAAGAGATAAATTTTTCATGGTTGATTTCAAAGATTAATCATAAAATGAATGAAATCTCATTAATAAAATTTTTATACTGAATGCCTTTTATGACTTTCGAGCAAGATCAAACCCCTGACTCCTCTAAATGTAACCCTGTCAAAAATACCGGGGCAATAATTATGGACATGCAAGCAAGCTTACTTGATGCAATATCTAATGGTGTTGAACTTATTGAATCTAATTTTCTTCAAATACAACTACTTCAGATTCTCGGTGTGCCGATTTGCTTTTCAGAGCAAGTCCCTTCTAAGCTGGGTGAAACTGTGTCTAAGTTAAAAGACCTTGATCATGATTTACCTATTTTTGAGAAAAATACTTTTTCTGCATTCGGTGCTGAATCATTTAGTGTTTGGCTAGACAAAAATGACATAAAACACCTTATAGTTTCAGGGATAGAGACTCCAATTTGTATTTATCAAACATGTGTGGATGCACTTAGGTTGAATATTAAAGTAACTCTCCTCTCTGATTGCACGGGTGGAAGGAGAGTTCATGATATCCAAAATGCTATCTCTCAGTTGCGAGGTTTTGGTTGTTGTGTCGTTTCGCTAGAAACAGTCATTTATTCAATAATGAAGGACTCATCCCACTCAGGATTTAGAGAAGTTTCCAGACTTGTGAGGAGTAGGTGATTTAAAAATGCTCTCAACTACTTATTCCGCAACTCTTTCTGGTGTTAATGCTTTGCAGGTAACTGTAGAAGCAAATAGTGGAGAGAGAGGCGACCCCAAATGCATCTTGGTGGGCTTACCAGATGCTTCAGTTAAGGAGTCCATGGATCGTGTTTTTTCTAGTTTAAGCAACACTGGCTATTCAAAACCTCGTACGCGGTTAACGATTAATTTAGCCCCAGGAGATCTGAGAAAGGAAGGAGCTGCATTTGATCTGCCGATAGCATTATCTCTCCTAGCATCTACTGGTCAGATGAAGAATCACATGCTTGAGGATTATTTAATCGCAGGCGAATTAGCTCTTTCAGGTGCAACACGTCATGTAAGGGGCGGATTGGCAATGGCAATGCTGGCTAAAAAAATTGGAAAAAAAGGTATCATCCTACCAAAGTCATCTGCAATGGAAGCCTGCCTAATAGAAGGTATAAATGTCTATTCAATAGAAAATCTAGCCGAGGCTGTAAGCCTTTTTGAGAACAAAAAAATACCAGAGCCATTAAGTCGTACTAATAGTCCTTTTTTATTAAATGAAGAGTCTAAAACAAAGGAAGACTTCGCTGAAGTAAAAGGACAGCAAGGATTACGAAGAGCGGTTGAAATTGCTGTCGCTGGAGAACACAACTTATTAATTATTGGCCCCCCAGGTGCAGGTAAATCTATGGTGGCAAAAAGAATACCTTCTATCTTACCAAGACCCCACCCGGATGAATTCTTGGAAATCTTGAATATTTACTCTGTTCAGGGAGAATCTTGGCTGTCCAAAAATAATGGTTTATTGAGACCAGTCCGATCTCCACATCATACAATTAGTGATATTGGACTTCTTGGAGGGGGAACCATACCAGGACCTGGAGAAATATCCTTGGCTCATAATGGGATCCTTTTTCTTGATGAATTACCAGAATTTAAAAGATCTGCTCTTGAAGTATTACGTCAACCATTAGAGGACGGTGAAGTTACAATTTCTCGTAGTGCTGGCAAAGTCACTTTACCAAGTAAGTTTATGTTGGTTGCAGCAATGAATCCTTGTCCATGTGGCTATCTTGGAGATTCGCAAAATAAATGCAATTGTTCGGTCCCTCAGATTCAAAAGTATCGTTCAAAAATTAGTGGTCCATTATTGGACAGGATTGATATTCATATCGAGACACCAGCTGTAAAAATTGAAGAATTGCAGACTCAGCAAATAGCTGAAGAATCAAGCAGTATATTGAAGAGGGTAGAAGCTTGTAGAGAACTGCAAAGAAATCGTTACAAAAAATTAAACACAAATATCTATACTAACTCTGAAATTTCTCCACAAATTATTGATGAAGTGTGTATGATTAATAAAGAAAATAAAATTCTTTTACGTAATGCAATGAATCAATTATCGCTATCTGCTCGAGCATATAATAAAGTATTAAAAGTTTCCAGAACAATTGCCGACCTTTCTGGTTCAGAACATATTCATACAGAACATCTTATGGAAGCTATCCAATATAGAGGTCTGGATCGAAATGTTAAATAATGAATATTAATATTCAAATTTTATTGCATAAGATATAAATAAATAATCATATTAGAACATGGAAATAAGCACTTCACATTCAATCAAGGAACTTGAGCGTCTTAAGCGTAAAATCGAAAAACAAATTGAAGCAAAAAAATCTTCTAAAGTAGATCAATCTGCTCTTTATGATTTAATCAAGAAAGACCACGAGCAACACAGGCGGGAGGATGGAAGGAAAGTGTTTAGAGGAGTCGTTGATTACCTTGAATGTTATGTGAATGGTTTGCCCCCGGTTGCTAAATCCGATTTCAAATCAAGGTTTGGAATTGGTAGTAAGCGAGCAAGGATTACCCCGGAAGTTATTTCGCAAGCCCAAAATTTACTAAGTTCTGGCAAAACTCTTGCAGAAACTGCCGAAATCACCGGAGTTTCTGCTGCAACTTGTCAAAAAATTAAAAAAGGCGATTACGATAGTCAAATCTGACTGTAAACTTTCCCAAAACATTGGGAGTACCCTCACAACTATACTTTAGATGTGGCGAGAAAGATAAATGGAGAATATTTTCTTAATCGAGAGGAAGTTATAGATTATTTAATATATGCCTTTGAGTTGAAGTGGTGTATGACTAAGTGGGAAAGGGGGCAAATAAGAATATCCTATCAACTTAGCGACAATTCTAGGGGCTCTCAAAAGTTTTCTGCTTATAAATGCCCAAAGACTAAAATAGTCAGATTAAGGAAATTTGAATTAGACAGCTTCTTTAATTAATAATCTTTCTTTTTACTCTTCTTCAGGAATATCAATGCGATGCATGGTCGTCGGATTGCCTTTAGCGTCTACCGTAATTACTTTCATGATTTTACAGTGCTCCCCCTGAGCTTGAAACCTTTTAGGTTGGCCATCTGCATCCATTTTTTGCATGAGACCTGGCTTTTTCTCTATCTCGACACACTCGAGTAGGTCTTTTCCATTATAACCTTCTTCGTGAGAAGTTGAATAAAGACCATCTGGGTGAACAAAACAAACAATTCTTCCATACCTGAATGAACCTCCTCTTTTATGCTGAATCACATCCCCTTTCTCAAATGTTTTCTTAGCAAATAAAGTTTTTCTAGGAGTGTACATTTTCAATTTGGATCGCTTGGATTTAAATGTTCTTATCCCGTCTGAACCTTTTTCAAGGGGAGTTAATTCATCAGGATGAACTTCCACGCATTCAATTGTTGGATCACCTACGTTGTCCTCAAGAATTGCAAGCACTTCCCCGCATTTCTTTTTTCCACTGGTTGACTTTATTTGTCTTACAAAATCACCAATAACAACATCTCTAATGTTTTTCTTTTTCTTGAATTCACTCATTTGATTTAATCTTCTTTATTCATTGCTAAACGTTTTGTTCGGCAATCTTCACATATACAAAATTTTCCATGCCCAAAGTCACCAGGTATAGGAATGTCCTCAAATAAATCATTACTGCTGTTTCTGCTATTGGGCTTGGGTGTCACCGCAGTATTGGTTTTTGAAATTTGGTTTTGTGCTCTTTGCTTCATCATCTCCCTGTATTCTTCATTTTGCCTTTTTCTCAGATCAAATAAGTAGGCAACACCCTCCTTGAAGTCAGTTTGGTCCATTGATATGATACCTCTCATTTTGGCGTCTTTACGCGGTGCCAGCAGAAGTTTATCTCCATTAGCTCCTATTACAACTACTTCTGAACCTGGAGGAAGCGAGGAATTAGCCATTACTTGACCATTTGAAGCTTTTACAGAGAACTGGACAGCTTGCTTGATGGTAACAGCGGATAAAGGAAATACAGATTGAGGTATTCGAGTCCAATTATTTACAGCCTTCAAAAGTTCATCACTAAACTGAGGCATAATCGGTTTTGTTTCGGCCTCTATTTCTTTAACTTCTTGAATCAATACGGAAGGGTTAACAGGAGGGCTAATTTCAGGGGTTCTGATTTCAATTTTTTCCACTGGAACAGGAGGGAGTACTGCAACCTTTTGCTCATTGTCGGTCTTATTTTCTTCTGAACTTATACTATTAAGGCTTTCAAATGGTTCTTTCTCGCAAGATGAAAAGAATAAAATCGTTATCAGAGGAATTAACTTTTTCACACATAATTATTTTGATAAAACAAGCACAATGGCAAGTAGATTGAACTGCTTATCAGAATTTCCTAATTTATAAATGTGAACAGTAGAAACATATTATTAGTTTTATCGATTAATTCTGTAACTTTTCTTGTAATTCTTTCGATCTTGGCCGAATTAGAGTTCATGTCTTTCAAGTATTGCTTTATCATCATTTCCCTAATCTTAAATCTATCTGTTATAAGCTTCCTTACATCGGGGATTATTCGGGGCTTAAAAAGGACTGAAGTGGAGGAAGAGGAAAATAAATTTACAGACATGATGACCGACCTTGATGAGGAGTTAAAAAGGCGTAAAAATAAAGAGAAATTGGAGAGGAATTAGCTTTGAACAAATTTCGTGAAATGCCCGTAAGTGGTATGAGCATGCCTCCGGGAATACCATACATTATTGGAAATGAAGCTGCTGAGCGCTTCTCGTTTTACGGGATGAAAAGCATTCTGCTGGTTTTTATGACCACATATTTGGTTCAACCCGATGGTACTTTAGATGTTTTTTCTATTAAAGAAGCTGAAGCATGGAATCATCTGTTTGTGGCATCTGCTTACTTTTTTCCCGTAATTGGTGGAATTCTGGCAGATGCTTTCCTTGGTAAATTCAAAACCATTATGATCTTATCAATGGTTTACTGTTTGGGACATGGTTTGTTGGCTATTATGGGTTTTAGCGGAGATACAAGAATGTGGCTCTTTGGAGGCCTTCTTCTTATAGCTGTGGGTTCCGGCGGGATAAAACCCTGTGTTTCATCTCATGTGGGTGACCAATTCTCCAAGAACAACAGCCATTTGTTATCAAAAGTCTTTGGGTGGTTTTATTTTTCCATCAACCTAGGTGCTTTTTTATCAGGTTTACTTACCCCTTTTCTTTTAGAAGCAAGAAATTCAGCAGGGACACTTGGCGGAATGGTTTTTCCACATGTCGAATTTCTTGTAGGCGAAAAATCACAAGATGAAATTTTATTTGGTCCTCATTACGCATTCGGCTTACCCGGCATATTAATGGGAATTGCAACTTTGGTCTTTTGGCTAGGGCGTCATAGATTTGCACATATACCAGCAAGAGGTAGCATCTATTTTAAGGAAACTTTCTCTAAAGATAGCTTAAAGCCGATCTTTCGCTTAGGGATTATTTTTTCCTTTGTTATAATTTTTTGGGCTTTATTCGATCAAATTGGTACTTCCTGGCAAATCCAGGCAAGAAGTTTGAATCGTACAATACCCGACTGGATACCTTTTTTAGGCGGTTTTGAAATGCTTGCATCGCAAGTAGCAGCAATTTGGAACCCTCTATTTATTTTGTTACTGATTCCGCTTTTCTCATATTTCGTTTACCCTTTTTTGGGAAAGTTTTTTGAAGTAACTCCTCTTAACAAAATGTCTCTTGGCTTCGGAGTAATGACCTTCTCATTTTGTATAGTTTCCGTATTGCAAAATACGATTGACGCTGGCTTTTATCCTTCAGTTGGATGGCAGGTCTTGGGCTGTTTTTTTCTTACAATTGCGGAGGTTATGATCTCGATAACTTGTCTCGAATTTGCGTACACACAGGCACCTCAAGCCATGAAATCATTCGTTATGGCGATTTTCTTACTCACGGTATCTCTTGGCAATTTGTTAACATCTCAGGTCAAATTCTTCTTAATTAAGGAAGATGGAAGTACACGAATGAGCATTGGAGAAGAGTTTTGGTTTTGGACTATTATAGCTTTTATAACCGCTGTAATTTTCTTTTTTGTTTCTAGGCGTTATAAGCCTGTTAGCTATTATCACTCTTCGGAGTGAATTAATGAAACTTAATATCCTTAATTTCAAGGTCTCCTTCCAAAGCTGAAATTCTTTTTAAAATATTTTTTTTAATAAACGACAACTCTTGCTTAACAGCAGCATTTGAGCATCTAACGAAAAGAATTTTTCTTTTAGTGTCTATTCTCTCAGGTGCACACTTCAGTGACAATTTAAACGAGACAAGCTTTCCCCAATTCTCTGATAAAATGCTTTCAGGAGTGTTTGATGATCCTATCTTCCAGTCTCCCCAAGCTTTTTCAATTATCTCACTGAATAAAACTGGTGCACGATTCTTATCTGGATCTTCTGCGATAGGAAGTCCCATGAAATCGGCCAAAAGTTTTCGATTTTCTTTATAATTCTTCAATGATAAAGCAGATAAATTAAAATAAATTGCTGTTTATATAAATAAGGATTCTTATTCAAACTTTTCCATGGTATTGATAATTTATATTTATGATAGTTAAACCAAGAATAAAAGGATTTGTTTGTATTACTTCACATCCGAAAGGATGTTATGAGAATGTTAAGAGGCAGGTCGACTATACCCTTGCTAATTCAAAAAGCTCATCTCGTTTGCCAAAACGGGTTCTTGTAATCGGGTCATCTACAGGTTACGGACTATCAAGTCGAATCACTGCAGCATTCTCCGGCAAAGCAGATACATTGGGTGTATTTTTCGAAAGGCCACCTAAAGAAGACAAACCAGCGAGTGCAGGATTTTACAATAATTATGCTTTTGAATCAATTGCGGCTGAGTTGGGTACGAGTGTGCACAAAAGTGTTAATGGAGATGCTTTTTCCGATTCTTGTAAGCAGGAAGTTGTTGAATTAGCGAAAAGCATGGGGGGTAAATTCGATCTAATCATTTACAGCCTAGCTTCTCCAAGAAGAATAGACCCGTCGGATGCTCAAATTCATAAAGCGTGCCTAAAGCCGATAGGTGCGATATATAAGAATAAAACTTTAGACACTGACCGTGCCGAATTAAAAGACATAACAATTGAACCTGCAAGTTCATCAGAAATCGATAGTACTATCAAGGTTATGGGAGGTGAGGACTGGGCACTGTGGACTGACTTGTTGCTTCAGGAAAATTTACTTGCCAAGGATTGTCTAAATATAGCCTACTCATATATCGGGCCTGAGGTCACTCAGCCAATATACCGTAATGGAACAATTGGTAGGGCAAAAGAGCACCTTGAGCATACTGCTTCAGCCTTGAATACCAAAATGATTCAACAATGTGGTGGCCAAGCATTCGTTTCCGTGAATAAAGCAGTGGTCACTCAAGCTAGTTCAGCAATCCCAGTGGTCCCCTTGTATGTCTCATTACTTTTTAAGGTTATGAGAGAATTAAATAATCACGAGGGATGCATAGAGCAGATAGTACGAATGTTTAATGAGCGGCTTTATGGAGAAGACGAAAAGATTCCCGTCGATAAAAGTGGCAGAATAAGATTGGACGACTGGGAAATGTCTAATGAAGTTCAATGCGAAATTATTAATCAATGGTCTAAGATTACTTCAGAAAATCTTAATTCGATGACAAATTTTGAAGAGTACCAAAATGAATTCCTAAAATTATTTGGCTTTGGTTTTGATAATGTTAATTACGAAGAAGATGTTGATTTAGTCAGTCCTTTTTGATTTGTAAATTTTGAAAAAGACTGGTGACTGAGGTTTACTTTCGTTTTCCTCTCTTAGGTAATAATAGTTTTTGGTTTCTACTAGTTTTTGTATCGCGTTTGTCTCTTGAATGCCACCGTAATGCCCTCTGTAGGCGACCACAGAGATAACTCCGTTTTTATCAATCCAATCATAGATTTCTGTTATTGCTTTGATAGTCGTCTCTTTCTTAGTGATTATTTTGTGGTTTCCGCTAGGCAGATATCCTAAGTTAAAAGCGACAACTTTTATTCTTCTCATGAGGTCTGGATTAAGCGAATTTTTCATCCTGCTGTGACAATCATGAATTAGCTTGGCTTGTCTCATGCAATCATTGTCAGTGAGGAGCTTTTTAGTTTGAGTTAGTGCCTCGACCTGAATATCGAAAGAAAACAAGCTTCCCTCGCATGTCACTAACTTAGCCATAAAGAGTGAGTCGTGCCCATTCCCTGCAGTAGCATCGATACACACATCACCTTTTGATAAATGCTTTGAAATAAATGAATGGGCTTTGTCTACAAAACGCATGAACTGTGATCTATTCTCGAAAGTTTTCCCTGAATCTTTCAATACTAATCAGAGGCGGAATCCCTGTACCTTCAATCAAGTGATCAACAAGGATATTTGCATAATAACAAATCGTGGTGGCTCCCCTTGAACCAAAGCCATTAAATATTGCTAGGTTGGGAAGTTTGAAATGCCTGCCGATAATTGGGTGTCGGTCTAGTGTGCAAGAACGTATTCCGCTTTTGTGTCCAACGATTTCATGATTTTGAAGATCTAAGTAATTTATTTTTTTAATTATCTCTAGTTTACCATGCAAGGTTGGTCCGGATTTCAAGTTGTCATGTTCCCATGTCGAACCTGCCATGCAATATTCTTTAGATTCAGGAAGGATCCATGTTCCGTTGCTACAACTTTTCACGCTAGGTCCTTTAATTTGAATAGTTTCTCCTTTAGCCGGGGAAAAAGGGAGCCAATTAAAGAAGCTATTTTTTTCAACATTAAATCCTTCAGCAAAAATAATGAGGTCAAAATCAGTTGCATCTGTCTCATGGAAGACCTTATTTTGCCAAAGATTTTCTTTAATCAAAAGATCTTTTGAAATACTCAAGAACTTCTTAATCTGTAAACGAAATATGGTGGTTAGCCCAGCACCATATTTTCCGTCAATCCGAAGTTCCTTAAGTGCATCTGAGGAGATGAATTTTTCAGAATACTTACTTTCTACTTTTTCAGTTGAGAGCCAATCCCACCGCTTTTTTTGTTCAGGAGATTTGAAAATCCTGATTAGTGAGTCTTTTGAGTATAGAGTACAGCTGTTTTGTTTTTCGAAATCTTCGAAAAATAACCTATTTGATTCCATACAGTTACTGAAATCTATTGGAATATTAAATTTTGGGCCTATGTACGGGTTAATAAGTCCGGCAGCAACTTTACTTGCTGAATGAATTAATCCACCATCCAAACATGCGACAGAGACACCTCGTAAGCGAAGAGTCTGAGTT
>JAYZJX010000056.1:0-12138 GCA_036164015.1 Verrucomicrobiota bacterium
GCCAAATGGTTGCAAAAGAACGCTGAGGTTATTATCTTTGACGAACCTACGCGTGGGATCGATGTGGGTGCGAAGTTCGAAATTTATCAAATTCTCCAAAGCCTAGCCGAGGATGGAAAAGCAATTCTCATGATAAGTTCGGAGCTTCCGGAAATTCTTGGCATGAGCGATCGTATTATTGTAATGAACGAGGGTAGAATAACTGGAGAAATCGAGGACTGCTCCTCGGCTACCCAAGAGGATGTTATGAAACTGGCAACCCAAAGAGAGAAAGCAGCGGCATGAGAAAAATGAATCCTAGGTCATTGCTTAAAGAGTACGGAAATGCATTCGTCCTGCTGATGCTTTGCATCTTAGTAAGTTTGGTAACTATCGAAAAACAGTCGGCCACTAGTTCCTCTGCAGCAAAGGAGTTGGTGAATGAAGTGGTTAACGATCTTGGTGCTGATTCAAATGTTTCGATCTTACTTCACAAAGGCAAAGGAGCTGCAAACTTTGCTAAGGAATTGGAGACTGGCCTCATGAATAAGGACGTCCGCGTGATCGATGTAGTCGTAGGCAAGCCCATCGACGCTCGAAATTCCTTGCTTTCCACCGCAAGCTCGCTCGAAGCAGTGATTGTGACTGAGCGTATGTCAGTTCTTGTCTCGACATTGCCCGAACTTGCCAAAGAAAACCAAGCATTGCATAAGACCCAAATCTTCCAAACCAAGGAGTATTACTGGCCTAATTTCCTAAAGAGAGATAATATCTTCAATGTTCTAAAGCAGGTTTCCGTAGTGGCTATTATTGCCATTGGGATGACTTTGGTCATCATTACGACTGGCATTGATCTTTCCGTTGGCAGTCTAATTGCCTTTAGCGGTGTGGTTACAGCCTTGTGTATACAAGCCTTAGGCGGAGAATCGCCGGGCAACAGCGACCTCTGGATGGGGGCTTCCGCTGCCGTGCTTTTGTGCGGTTTGATTGGGATGGGAACTGGGAGTATGATCACCTTTTTTAAAATACCTGCCTTCATTGTGACTTTAGGTGTCATGTTCATAGCCAAAGGTTTGGCCTTCATTCTATCGAACTCCGAACCAATCACTGTCGAAAATGACGCTTTCGCCTGGCTTGGTCGAGGTGCAGATTTTGCAGGGATTCCCAATTCTGTACTCATCATGATCGTCCTTTTCATTCTTGCCCACATTCTTATGGGTCGAACCTCGATTGGTCGGTTTATTTACGCAGTAGGAGGGAATTCCGAAGCTGCACGACTTTCTGGAGTACCCGTCCAATGGGTTTTGGTCTTTGTTTATACCTTATGTGGCTTGTTTGCCGGTTTTGGTGGGGTAATGGAAGCATCACTCCACCTTACTGGTGATCCAAAAGCCGGAACATTAGTCGAATTGCAAGTTATCGCTGCGGTGGTCGTAGGTGGAACCAGCCTTGCCGGAGGGCAAGGCAAAATTGTAGGAACTTTGATTGGAGCACTGATTATCGGGGTCATTAGAAACGGTATGAATCTAACCGGAGTCGAAGCTCACATGCAGAGTGTCGTTTACGGAGTAGTGATCCTGATCGCCGTTATGGCCGACCAGCTAAAAGGGAGGTTCAAATAAGTTTGTACCAAATCCAAGCTTATGCCAGTCGTTTGAGTCGAGCTTTCATGATCAGATAAAGTTCACGACTGATCCAAGCATCAGTTGCAGCGTAGTTTATCTGGGAAGGTGTAAGAGGCCTCTTTTGCCAATTTGATAGTTGTGCGGACTTGGATAAGCGATGCTTGAAAAAAATTGCCGTCATATTACGAAGTCCTGTTTGTTCAATCTCAAGGGACTTGGCAAGAGTAGCAAGATCTTCAAAGCCGGCTGCTTCAAATTCTTCAATTTTATTTAGATTCTTTAAATCATCTTTTATGGCTACTCCGGTTTTTATGATGTCCGGATTGGTTAGGATATCTAAGAGTGGTCCAAGTTTCATAACTGGAAAGAGCCTAAAAATAAATGCCTGATCAGCGGTTGCTAGCTGAATGAGTGCCGGAGGGTTGTTGGGACCCCGTTTAAAGTTTGGCTTGCATTCTATGTCGAATCCCAAAACCCTTTGTTTTGCTAGACGACTGGCAAAGCGGTTGAAGGATTTTGAATCCTCTGCTACATGTATTGCTCCGTGGAAGCGAATGAGAGGTAATTCATTAATAGTTTCCTTATCCAACCTTTTGGGAAATTCCTCTTCATGAGCATGCGCGGTTGGCATTGTTTAAACCTCAATGGAAAGACCATCGTATGACATAATAATTTCATAAGGATGGCATCGGGGGGATGGTGCTCCAGGTATACCTGGTTTTGCTTCCCTTACAGCAAGTCTTGAACGTTCAAGGAATTTTTTGGTATGACCGTGGAAATCGCATAATTCTTTGTCGCTCAAGTTGGGGTCATGGTGAAAAATTGCGAGTTTTTCAACTTCGCCACGTGCGGCTAGTTCAACACCCATTACATAACTTGAGTGACCCCAGTGTTCTCGAGTTGTAATTGATTCAGAGTGTGAATAGGGAGCATCAAAAATAAGGAGGTTTGAACCCATAATAAAATCCAAATAGTCGTACTTTTTGCCATGTGCAATATTAGGGTGTTCAGCGTCGGTAGAATAGATCACGGACTTATTTCCTTGCTGAACACGGAAACCATAAGAATCACCCGGGTGGTTTTGTTTATGTACTTTAATTTCTGCATTGCATACATTTACAGTTTCACCATGCGAATGTTTATGGAAGATAAATTCAGCCTGGAAGGTATCAAAATCGATGGGGAAAAAGGGAGTCCTCATTTGATCCCGAAGAAATTCTTCAATATTATCATGCCCACCATGAATAAAAATACGATTACCTGGGATGTAAGCAGGGGTGAAGAAAGGAAGTCCCTGTATGTGGTCGTAGTGAAAATGTGAAAAGAAAATGTGAAAATCTGACCCTGAGGGAGATTCTTTAATAATTTCCTGTCCCAAAGGCCGGATTCCTGAACCCGCATCAAAAATCAGCCATTCCTCAGATCCTGTATCCACATGCACGCATGGAGTGTTACCTCCAAAAGTTGAGCCTTTGTGAAATGGGAGATGGTCTTTTACAAATTCCCTAACCTGAGATTCAGATCTTAAATTATGGCCTCTTGCCTCTAATAGAGCACCTACAATCTTCTCAGTAGAATCCTGAGAAGTGTGGGCTATGGGCAACGACCCTCGAGTTCCTTTGAAGTGAACGATCATCCAAAAACCGTATTTCCATTATTCGATTACAAAAGGCAATTTTATTTTTATATATGCTAGATTTAAGGACCTCAAAAATTTGATGATCTGTGCTTGTGTTTGAGCGATCAAACAATCATCTTTTTCGAATGAGCGGTCATTACGATATTAATCATCCTATTTATCAAGTTGGACAAAATTCACTAAGCTTTTCACAGTTGCTTAACTATTTTATTGATCCGTCGTATAAAAGGGGAAACCTATCAAGGATATCTGATATGCATGTAAAGATTGGTATACCACTAAGTTTGCGTATTGATGACGATTTGATTCAGCTTCCTGAGGGGATTGCTGTGAATGAAGATACGATGAAATATTTTCTTGGTATTCTTCTATCTGAAAAAAATCTTGAGATTGTCACAGATGAAGAAAATCCAAAGGATGTAGATACGGCTTTTGAATGGAAAGAACAAGGGGTCAATTTTCGTTTAAATGTTTTTCGAGATCGTGATGGGCTTGCGTTTGTCATGCGGGTACTGGCATCGACAATTCCTCCTATTCAGGAAGTAGGTCTACCTTCTGATAAAATTTGGCAGGATATAAGTGGCTTAAAGCGTGGGCTTGTACTGGTTACCGGAGTTACAGGAAGTGGTAAATCAACCACGATATCTTCGCTTATAAATCATATTAATCTTTCTAGAAAAACACGTATTATTACCCTTGAAGACCCGGTTGAATTTTTATTCCAAAGTGAAAGCTCTATGGTTTCTCAAAGACAGGTAGGCCAGGATGTTCCAAGTTTTTCAGATGGATTAAGAAGTGCCCTGCGAGAGAATCCTGATATTATATTCGTGGGAGAAATCCGAGATACTGAAACAGCCTCTCTAGCCCTGAGTGCAGCTGAAACGGGTCATTTGGTTTTTTCCACTTTGCACACCCGAGACGCAAAAGGGGCACTTAGTCGTATTGTTGATATGTTCCCATCTGAACAGACTAAAAGTTTATGCTTACAATTGTCTTTTAGTTTATCTTATGTGTTGAGTCAAAAATTGGTTCCCCGATCAGATGGAAACGGAAGAATTCTTGCTATGGAAGTTTTGAAAAATGTTCCAGCATTAGGAAATCTGATTCGAACCGGGAATTGGCAACAAGTCTATTCCACTATGGAAACACAATCAAAGGAAGGAATGATGACTATGGAGCAGCATTTGCTTCACTTATATCAGCATAATGTTATTTCTAAGGAATCAGCAATAACCTACACCAACGAAGCAAGTTTACTTGAGCGATTAGGATAAATTCAAAATTTAATTATGAATACTTTAAAAGTATCAAATTTCTTCTCTTTATTTTCAACTTCACAGAAATTTATGATAACTTTTGTAGTTTGCGTAGTTTCTGCCTTGGTTTTTGCAGATGAAGGAGGAAGCAACACCGCCCCAGATAAAACTCAAAAAAAATTAGTTATGGAAGAATCAGAGTGGAAAAAAAAGCTTTCACCAGAACAATATCGTATCTTACGCCAAGCTGGTACTGAAAGGCCCTTTGGGGATGTTTACAAAAAATTTAAAGATCAAGGTTTAGGTAAGTATGTATGTGCGGGATGTGATACCGAGCTTTTTAGTTCGAATGAAAAGTTTGATTCAAAGTGTGGTTGGCCCTCTTTTTATGACCCTTCGAAAGCAAAAAATGTAAAAACATCCGTCGATTATTTATTAGGGTATCCACGGACCGAGGTTTTGTGTGCAGTATGTGACGGTCACCTTGGACATGTTTTCACTGGAGAAGGATTTGATACTCCTACAGACAAAAGATATTGCATTAATGGAACAGTTTTAAAATTTATTCCGGCTAAGAAAGAAAAAACTGTAAAGAACTCGAAGCCATAATAACTATTACATAAATTTTTAACCATTGAGAGATTTTTGGCCGAAAGTGGACTTTTGTTTTCATAAAGTCCCCCAAGTTTTTATTAAAGGGGTTCTGATCTTTTTCTGCCTGTTTACCCTAACAAATATTCAAACGGTTTTTGGAGAGTCCTCAAAAATCGGAGCCAGAGGAGTAACTGTTCCCAAGTATGATGAAAATGGCGAAATTATATGGACATTACGAGCTCAAGAAGTCAGCCCTCAGAAAGACAATTCATACTTTGTGATTAAACCTCTGCTTAAGACTTTAGGGCAGGATGAAAGCCCAACAAACGCTTCTGCTCAACAAGGCATGTTTTTTTTAAATGAGGGTAGGGCCGTGGGTGAAAAGGCAATCAAAATAGATGGAGACGGGTTTTGGGTTAGGGGAGAAGACTGGAACTGGGAAGAAAATACAAAATTTGGAAAAAATAAGTTCTCAATTGGAAGAAACGGCTTTGCAAGTTTTGAAGGAAAAATTGCTCAAACTGACAGGGCAAAAATCCCATCAAAAGTTAAGCCCGAAAGCCGGAAGTCAAAAGATCTAGGCAGTTTAAACGCAAGTGCCACATCTATCGAACTCTTATCCATTGAGAAAGGAGGACATGAATTTATTTTCGAAGGGAATGTTTCCATAATCGGTGATGAATTTGATATAAGTTGTGGAAAAATGAAAATCATCATTGATCAAAATGGAACAGATAAAAAAAACCAAAAAAGACGAATTTCCACCATAACAGCAAGTGGGATAGTGAGAATGAAGCAACTAGGAAGAACCTCCATTTCTGAAAGTTTAGTTTTAGATGCACTAAAAGGGGAAATTGTACTTGAGGGAAATGCGAAAGTTGAGGATTCGGAATGGGGGACGGTTACTGGCAACAGGATCTTTCTCGACAGGGAATCAAGTCGGGCTAGGGTACTCGGTGGGGAAAATGAAAGGCCCCGAATTCTAATTCCAAATCTTGATAAGATAAGTCTGCCCTCACTTAAAAAATAAGAGGTACAAGGAAGTGATATGAAAGGAGAGTCCAAGATAGAGCTTAGGGGATTAAGAAAAAGTTATCGTCACAAAGAAGTTGTAAAAGGAGTATCTATGGAAGTTCTTGGTGGTGAGATTGTTGGCTTACTTGGACCAAATGGTGCAGGAAAAACCACCACTTTTTCAATGATTGCCGGATTCGTTAATCCAACGAAAGGTTCAATTTTACTAAACGGTAAGGAGATAATTGGATTTCCCCCTCATCAAAGGGCAAGAGAAGGGATCGTCTACTTGGCACAGGAATCTTCCGTTTTTCGCTCTTTGAGTGTTGAGGATAATATTAGGGCGATCGCTCAAACCCTAACTGGGGATAAGATTAAAGAAAATGAAATTGTTTCCAACCGACTGCAGGAGTTAGGTCTGACTTCACTGGCAAAGCAAAAAGCCCATTCCTTAAGTGGAGGCGAAAGAAGGAGATTGGAGATTGCCCGTGCGTTAGTTTTATCTCCAGATTTTCTTCTTTTGGACGAACCATTCAGTGGTGTAGATCCCAAAAATGTGACTGAAGTTAACAGGATCATAGCAGATTTAAAGGATAAGGGAATGGGTATTCTTTTGACTGATCATAATGTCCGTGAAACCCTACGGGCAGTTGATCGTGCTTATCTTTTATATGAAGGACATGTCCTTGCTCATGGAGATGCTGATTTTTTAATATCTGATCCAGAAACAAGAAAGAAATATCTTGGCGAGAATTTCGAGGTTTAAACAAATTTAAAGAGAAGATGGCTAATACAAAGAGAAAACAAGCAATAGAAAGTATAGCAGTTCGCGAATTTTTTGAAGGTTACGGGAATCAATTGAAGTTGAGACTGGTAACAAGCAATAAGACTCTCTCGAGAAGCACAATCCGCGAGAAAAGCGTGAATCGCCCAGCACTGGCAGTCACTGGTTATTTTAAATATTTTGCAAATAAAAGAATTCAATTGTTTGGGGCAGGGGAGATGGCATTTTTTCGAGAGCAATCTGATGCTCGACGAAGATCAGTTATTGAAAGCATGGTAGCTAAAAAAATTCCATGTGTTGTAGTCTCAAGAAGCCTTGCTCCCACTCCAGAGATGATTGAGATCTTGGAAGCAGCAGGCGTGCCTTTATTTAGAACTCCATTAAGTTCGAAGGCTTTTACGACAGAAGTGACTGTTTTACTTGAGGAAAGGTTTGCACCTCGTACAAGCCTGCATGGGACTTTACTCGAGATAAGGGGGGTTGGTACACTAATAAGGGGTGAGAGTGGTGCGGGCAAAAGTGAAGCAGCCTTAGCCTTAATTGAACGTGGGCATAGTCTTGTATCTGATGACCTTGTCAAGGTTAAGCTACTCAGTGATCATACTCCAATCGGATTCTGTGATCCTTTAAGTAGGGGATTTATGGAATGTAGGGGAATCGGCATAATTAATGTCGAAAAATTATTTGGAAATCGATTCGTCAGAATAGAAAAAAAAATAGATTTGGTGGTGACTTTAATTGACGAAACTTCCAATGTTGAGCCAGAAAGAACAGGTCTCTCTCGTAAATATTTTGAGATTTTGGGCTTTGATGTTCCTCATATGGAAATTCCTGTTAGAACTGGTCGAGATATGGCCCGTTTGATAGAAGTCGCGGCAATGGTACAAGCTGCTCGCCAATTTGGTTACGATTCCGCTGATGATTTAAATAAGAAACTTTTAAGACAAATGAACCCATGAGATTAGATTTTATCTCTGTCTAGAATTCTCTAAATATCGTAAAATCAAGCATCTGCGGATTCGCTATATTTTGTAGGAAAAAGCAACTCAAAAAGTAAAAAAAACTTACGCACCTGAGGATGTTAATAAGTTGTGAGAAACTTTCCTTAATTTAGTTAATTTTTTTCTTGGTTTCACCTCTTTTATTGTTCAGAACAAATTAATCCCCTTTGTAATGTTTTATCCCCCACATAAATGAAGATGAATTTAAATTATTTCATAAAACCCTATACAATAGGATTTTGTGATTTATAAGGTATAGTTTCGACATGATGTGTATAACTTACAAATATCTTCTCCGTGATTCGCATAAATCATTCTATTCTTATGGTTTACGAGTCTTAGATTACACCTGTGAATAAATTTTGATTCTAAGATAATGACTGATCTAATTACAACACCTGAAACTTTTTGGAATTCTTTACGCGAGCAACTTCTCGATGTGATACCTGCGGACACATTTCGTGTTTGGTTTGATAATATGCGTGTAGGTAGAATTGATGACGACGGATGTGAACTTATAGCACCGAATGAATTCTCTGCCATTTGGATTCGTGATAATTATCTTGATGTAATTAGGCAGGAAGCTGATCGATTAGTCGGAAGACCTTACTCAGTTGATTTACTTGGTGATATCGATGAAAATGACGATTCTGATGTAACTGTTGGTCGACTCAATAAATCTGGCGGTAAAAACAAAAAATCAGTAAGTCGTCTTACGGGACCAGCACTTCAAGGTCGTTCGCTTGGGATAAACCCAAAAAATACTTTCTCTAATTTTATTGTTGGCGGTGGCAGTGAATTAGCCCATGCCGCATGTGTGGCTGTTTCCAATGCTCCTGCGCACGCTTACAATCCACTTTTTCTATATGGTGAGACTGGTCTCGGGAAAACGCACCTCATGCATGCTGTCGCCCACCAAGCACTTAACAGAAACCCATCCTGTCGAATCACCTATGTATCATGTGAAAAATTCACCAACGAATTTATCCGTGCCATTCAAGAAAACACCTTAACAAAATTTCGTGCACGCTACCGAAGTGTTGATTATCTTCTTATAGATGACATCCAATTCCTCGCAGGTAAGGAGAGAATTCAGGAAGAATTTTTCCATACCTTTAATGAAATCTATGAAGCCCAAAGGCAGATATTTCTTACTTCTGACAGACCTGCTGGTGAAATAGATAAAATCGAGAGTCGTCTGTTGTCCCGCTTTCAATGGGGTTTGGTTGCCGATATCCAAGCACCTGACCTTGAGACTAGAGTGGCAATTCTTACTCGAAAAGCTGACGCCATGGGTATTAAGATTGATGAGGATATCTTAGAATTTCTTGCTAAAAATATCTCCAGAAATGTGAGGCGAATGGAAGGTGCATTGACTCGGGTTGCTGGGTATGTCGGATTAACCCGTAAAAAAGCCGATTTGGAAACGGTTCAACGACTTTTGAGAGATATATTACGCGAAGAAAATCTTAGTCGTATTACAATTGAGGCAATACAAAAGAAAGTCGTTGATTATTACCATTTAAGAATGGCTGATATGCTTTCACGTCGCCGTCCAGCTAATATTGCCTTTCCAAGGCAAGTGGCAATGTATCTGTCCCGCATACTTACAGAGCATTCCCTGCAGGAAATCGGTGCCGCTTTTGGGGGTAGAGATCATGGAACCGTTATCCATGCCTGCAAGACAGTTGAAAACATGATGGATCAAGACGATTCTATCAAACATTCAGTCGAGTTACTCAATGAACAATTATCTCAAGTAATGGAATAAACTTTACTTCTTTCCCTTGATAATTTCGTTATAAATTTATCCTTTTATTCTAATGAGCGAAGATACTTTTGATGATATTGAATCATCGGAAACAACCGATGATTCAACTATTTCCGAAAGAAAATCAACTGAACCCAATTCTGAACAGAAGAGGCAAATTGCACATTGGGTTAATGATGGAATGGGATTATCAGATATCCAAAAAAAGATAAACGATGATTTTGGAGTCGTAATGACTTATATGGATGTTCGTTTTTTAGTTGATGATCTTAATCTCGATCTTGTCGATACTGTTGAGGAAACGAATGAAAAGACAGATGAAACATCAACAGTTGAAGATGCTCAAGAAACATCTGCGAATGATTTACTTGAAGGAGAAAATAGTGGAGGGGTAAGCGTTGAGGTTGATACTGTAACGCCTCCTGGGGCTATGGCTAGTGGGTCAGTTACTTTTTCCGATGGTCAGAATAAAAAGTGGACTATCGATCAATTTGGCCGCTTAGGTCTATCGGGAGGAGATGACAGTTACAAACCATCTGATGAGGATGTAATGGAATTTCAAAAACAGTTAGATAGTGCCCTAAGAGGCAAAGGGTTCTAGTGCACTTGCCCATTTCCCGGTTAATTTTCGAGATCGCCTAAAACAAGTTTTTCCAATTCTGTGATTTTGTCATAATTACCCGCCTCAAGTGGTAATTCGGAATATAATTTTTCTTTCAAAAAGACATTTTCTAGTTCTCTTCGTAATCTAATGGCGAGAACTTGTTTCTTTTCGGTGATAAACCGTTCCTTCTCAAGGCGTGCTATTTCATTTCTAAGTTCAATCATTTTTGACCAATTATTTTCTTTTTGGACAAGCATAAGTAACTTTTTCGATTCCTCTGCTCTTTGCAGTTCAATTACTTTAGGATGAAGAAGGTTAGTCAGTTCAGGCCATTCTTTTTTGATTAATAATTTTAGGTTATCTTTTACTTTTCTTTTTTGATCTTCTTTACTTTTCTTATCTTTTGAAAGTTTTTCCCTCTTATTTTTAAAATCGTTAACCTTTACCTTTGTTTCATTGTAAATTTTAGAACCATTTAGTCGTAGTTTCTTTGCTAAAGAAGTTATGATAGCCTGTGATGAAGGCGTGGCGAATTTCAAAAAAGTTCCAATAGAATCCGAAAGATTAAGAACCTTTTCGCTAGTTTGGTTTACATCTGCAGGTAGGATCCTTTTTTTTATTTCAACTTTTGAACTATTCTGGTCAAAATTGAAAGAGACCGTATTTCTTAGGAAAATATCAGAGGTTTTCACAGGAATATCAATGGTTTCTGAATGAATAATGACATACGCATGAGCTTCATTGAGTGAAGTTTTACCATCCTTATTGTAATCCGGTGAAATGGTCTTTTTCCCCATCCGACTTTCACCGCATAATGCTTCCCAAAAACGAGTGCTGTATTCACGGTAGTTTTTTTCTCTGATGTCAGGTGTGCAACCAGCTGCAACTCGATCATGAACGGTTGCAAAAAATCCTGCCCTGTTGTGTTGACTCAACCCCTTTTTTGGATCTCCGTCCTTAAAAATTATATTTGCGAATCCCCCACTGTAACACTGAACCATTATGAAAATAGTTTTTTGGCTAACTGGAAGTTTATCCATTTTCTTCGAGAGTTCTGATACTTTTATTTTAGAATTATTCCATAAATAAGTGTGAGTGTTGTGAGGAGTTTTTTTATCTCCCTTTCCTCCGTGACCGGTAAAATAAACTAGATTTAAAGAATGTGGAGAAGTTGAATTTATTTCTTCAATCCAATTATCAATTTCTTTTACACTGGATGATCCATCCGCAGATATTCTGTTATTTCGATATTGATTTAATAGCCCTCGATTTGAGCCGAGTACCTCTGCTAAAATTCTAGTTGATTCGGGAATGGTGAAATTAGGATCAAGAAATTGAATATCTCGAGAGGGGTCTTTTCCATCAGCAAAAAGTGTTTTCATAGGAAAACCTCCAAGACCAATCTTTTCTCTTATTCTTCCAAAGTAACGGATATTACTTTCAAGAGATATTTGATTGCCCGACGGAGAATATCCTCCTCCCCAAATGAGAATATTACACTTTTCGTTTTGAAAAGATAATTGCGTGTTCGTTTGAGCATGAGACTTCCCTGAAACTTTCTGCACGTTTGGGGATGGATGGGGGGCTTTTTCTGAGAATAATTCTTGTCCCAAGAATTGAAATGTTATCAAGAAAGTTAAAAGACAAATTGCTTGTTTTAAAAAAAAGGGCATCTCTGAGGTAATATTTCGGGTTGATAGGATTTTAGGATTACAGAATGTATAATTATGAGTGTGTAGGCGTCATTCCACCACGAATATCTCCAGCGATTGTTGAACCAAAATTTTCAGCAAAAGAATCATGCAAGGGTCTGCTGTTTGGGACGGAAAGCCAAACTCTTAATAGGTGTCGTTTTCTTTTGCAATCTGGGT